>JAGWMU010000047.1 GCA_028873095.1 Pseudomonadota bacterium
CAACGCGAAGCAGGCCACCGTCACCGCCACGGCGGCGGATGGCAGCAGGAAGCAGTTCACCGTGAACGTGATGCTGCTGACCCCGAAGGAGCGCCTGTTCTTCCGCCACGGCGGCATCCTGCAGTACGTGCTGCGTCAGCTGGCAGGCAGGAAAGCCGCCTGAGCCTGCCGCTGCCCGGCCCAGGACAGGAACCGCTCCGGCACCCCGGAGCGGTTCGCGGGCCTCACATCGAATGTTTCCAGCTGGCCGTGTAACAGCGCCACTTGCCATGCTCCCTGCGCCAGGCCGACTCGACTTGATAAATCCCCAACCGGTCTGGAAACAACCGTCCACCGCTGCTCAAGCTGACGTCGAACGTCGCCACCATTCGCGCACCGCGATGCGCGATGCTGACCGGCCCCAGCGTCACGCCGACATGCTCGCCCCGCAGGGCGAGCAACCTGACCATGTTGGCCAGCGCCGACCGGTCCAGCTCGCCGGCATTGCCGTCGAAATCGTCGCTGAGCGGCGCGACGACATCACCGGCCGCACCGGCTTGCGCGGCCTGCGCGACCGCGGCAATCGCCTCGCGTACCTGCACCTCGTCCGGCGTGCGCCGACACCCCGGCAGGGTCGCCGCGCACAACATGGCGATCAGCAGCAGGCATCCGGTTTTTCTCCATCTGATCATCGGCGAATCCCGCCGCGGCCCGGCTTGCTGCAGTACGCAAGCGTATGCTCCAATGAACCTATCGCGCGCATGGCAGAGCATGGGCTTTGTCTCCGTCCGGAAGCCGTCGACCGACCATCGGTCACCTCCAAAATACAGGGAACCCACGCATGAGCAATGAACGTCCATGGCTCGGTCATTATCCGGCAGGCGTGCCTGCGCAGATCGATGTCAGCGAATATGCGTCGGTACCGGCGGTATTGGAAGAGGCCTTCGGACGATTCCGTGACCGGCCGGCATTCGCCAACTTCGGCCATCAGCTCAGCTACGGGCAAGTCGAGGAGATGAGCCGCCATTTCGCCGGCTATCTCACCGGCGTGCTCGGACTCGGCAAGGGCGATCGCATCGCGATCATGATGCCGAACGTGCTGCAGTACCCGATCGCCCTGTTCGGCGCGCTGCGCGCCGGGCTGGTAGTGGTCAACACCAATCCCATGTACACCGCGCGGGAACTGCAGCACCAGTTGGAGGACTCCGGCGCGAAGGCGATCGTGGTGCTGGACAACTTCGCCGAAACCCTGCAGCAAATCGTCGACCATACGCAGGTTCAGCACATCGTGACGACCGGCATCGGCGACCTGCTGGGCTTCGCCAAGGGCGCGCTGGTCAACTTCGCGATCAAGCATGTCAAGAAGATGGTGCCCGATTACCACCTGCCGCAGGCCGTGCGCTTCCGCGACGCGCTTGCGCGCGGCGCGGCGCACCCGTTGCCGCCGGTAACGCTCGGCCACGACGACATCGCGTTCCTGCAATACACCGGCGGCACCACCGGCGTGGCCAAGGGAGCGATGCTGTCCCACGGCAACATGATCGCCAACATGCTGCAGGCCAGCGCGTGGATCGGCGCCAATGCCAGGCCGGGCGAAGAAGTGATCATCACGGCCCTGCCGCTGTACCACATCTTTTCGCTGACCGCGAACGGCCTGGTATTCATGCGCCTGGGCGGCCTGAACTGGCTGATCACCAACCCGCGCGACATGCCCGCCTTCGTCAAGGAGCTCAAGCAATCCGGCTTCACCGCCCTGACCGGCGTGAACACGCTGTTCAACGGACTGCTCAACACGCCGGGTTTTGCCGAGCTGGATTTCTCGCGGCTGCACCTGACCCTCGGCGGCGGCATGGCGGTCCAGCGCGCGGTGGCCGAGCGCTGGAAGAACGTCACCGGCTGCACCCTGGCCGAAGCCTACGGCCTGACCGAAACCTCGCCCGCCGTCTGCATCAATCCGCTCGACCTGGATGCGTACAACGGCTCGATCGGCTTGCCGGTGCCGTCCACCGACGTGGCGATCTGGTCGGAAGACGGCAGGCCCTTGCCGATGGGAGAGGTGGGCGAACTGATGGTGCACGGCCCGCAGGTCATGCAGGGGTACTGGCAGCGGCCGGACGAGACCGCCCAGGTACTGGACGGCAACGGCTGGCTGCACACCGGCGACATCGCGCGGATGGACGAGGCCGGCTACTTCTACATCGTCGACCGCAAGAAGGACATGATCCTGGTGTCCGGCTTCAATGTTTACCCGAACGAAGTCGAGGACGCGGTGATGGCGCACCCCGGCGTGCTCGAGGTCGCCGCGGTCGGCGTGCCCGACGAGCATTCCGGCGAGGTCGTCAAACTCTACGTGGTGCGCAAGGACCCCAACCTCAGCGAGGACGCGATCAGGCAGTTCTGCCGCGAGAACCTGACCGGTTACAAGCGGCCGAAACTGATCGAGTTCCGCGACGAGCTGCCCAAGAGCAATGTCGGCAAGATCCTGCGGCGGGAACTTCGCAACGAGAAGAAAGCACCGGCCTGATGCGCGGCGCGCCCGCCCCGCTGCGGGCATCGCGGAAGCCGTCCGGCGGACGCGCGGATGCTCAGTTGCCCTTCCAGAACTCGAGGATGTCGGCATAGCCCCCCAGCAGGTTCCACAGCGGAACCTGCTTGTCTTCGGGGATGCGGCTGTAGCTGAAGCCGATGTGGTGATCGGAGATGCGCGCGACCACGGCCTCCAGGTGGATATGCAGGTTGTTGCCGAAAATCATGTCGAGCACCCAGCTCTGCCCCACTTCGCCGTACCAGCCCAACGGGCGTCGCAGCAACGCACCGGTGGCGGAAATATCCACCAGTTCGGTCGGGTGCGATTCGCCGCTGTGGCTCATCAGGACCGTCGTCTCGATTTGCATGCGCGCCGGGCGCAGCCGTTCGACGTTACTGCCTGCTTGTGCTTTTTTTTCGATCATCGTCATCGTCCCGCCCCGTTGCGCATGCACCCTCGGGTTCACCTGGATGCTTGTTGCCTTCGTATCGTCGTTCGGCGCCAACTGAAAGTGGCGCCCGGCAAACTCCGGCTTCATTCGGCAGACCTTCCTGTCCACCGGCCGGTTCACTCGAGCCGCCCGCTTTGCAGCAATGGCGCTTGCTGCGAGTGGCAAGCAAACGACGTGCCAGTGGCCGGCACCCGTCGCACATGCTGTTTGCGGCTGGGTGCCATGCCATGCGGCGGAGGGCGCCCTTGGCTCCGGCATGATCGCAAACCCACTCCACAGCGTCACCACCCGGCCTCGCGCCAACACGGGGTTCCGCGCCGCCGGGCCAGCACGGACACTGTATTGCAGGGGCACGGACCGACCATCGGCAATGGCCATCCGGGCCTCCCGCGAGTCGTGCGGGAAAACATCCCCGCCGGACCGATCACGCCGGAATCAATCCCGGCGAGGGATCGGGCACCGCTGCGCGCCGTCGGGCACCGGCATGCATCCTGACTCCGCCATGCTCCGTAGAGACACAATGGGTCACATGTCGCCCTTCCATATGAAGAAACTCCCTCGACCGCCACGTCATGCGGTGCGTATCGCATGGTATCCGCAGTT
Organism: Pseudomonadota bacterium; assembly: GCA_028873095.1. Lineage (GTDB taxonomy): Bacteria > Pseudomonadota > Gammaproteobacteria > Xanthomonadales > Rhodanobacteraceae > Rhodanobacter. The sequence continues at coordinate 3,561 of JAGWMU010000047.1, forward strand.
GGCGCCGGCTGCCCTCGCCTGAGTCACGTTGTGCAGGACAGGCGCGAACCGGATCACGGCGGCGGCAACCGGAACCGAAACGATCCCGGCTTGAAAACTGGACTTGTCGCAGGCCAGCCGTTACTCTTGACGCACGCGTAGCCCCACGAAATCCGTTGGTCGGTCGCTTCCGACGGCTGGTGGTGCCCGCTCGATGCTCTCGAACCGACCAATTGATACCGTCAAGGTCGCCGACAAGGCCGACCCGACAGGCTCCCCGCCGTGGCTGACAACCTGGAACAGGGCGCTCATTGGCCGCTTACGGCCTGCCTGACCGAACCACGATCGAGTGGGTTCATCATGCCCGTGACGACGATGGCATCCGGGGCACCCCGGTTGAACATGTGAAAAGCTGTACCTTGGCCTTGCACCGCCACGTTCCAGGCGCGGATCTTCCCGGGCTTGCGCCGATGGCGGCATGGTTCCGAAGGTGTTGAACGCACTGCCTGCCGCTGAACGCGGCCCAACGACATGCATTGATGAGCACTGAGCCAGTCGACGAGCCACAGAGCCCGGTCGCCGCACCGCAGGATGCGTTTGCGTCGGTACCTCAGCAGCAGGAGATGCCGCTGGCCATCGTGCGCGGCCAGCCGATCCTGCAGATGCCGCAGGACCTGTATATCCCGCCGGATGCGCTCGAGGTCATCCTGGAGGCGTTCGAGGGGCCGCTTGACCTGTTGCTGTACCTGATCCGTCGACAGAATCTGGACATTCTCGACATCCCGGTTGCCGAGATCACCCGGCAATACATGACCTACATCGAGCTCATGCGCGATGTGATGCGACTGGAGCTGGCGGCCGAATACCTGTTGATGGCCGCGATCCTGGCCGAGATCAAGTCACGGCTGCTGCTGCCGCGACCGCCGACCGAAGAGGGACTGGAGGACGATCCGCGCGCCGAGCTGGTCAGGCGACTGCAGGAGTACGAACGATTCAGGCGGGCGGCGGAGGACATCGAAGCCCTGCCCCGGATGGAACGCGACACCGTGGCCGTGCATGCCGAGGTGGGCGAGCGCAACGTGATCAGGTTGCCGCCGCCCCTGGAACTGCCCGAACTGCTGCTGGCGCTGCGTGATGTGATGCATCGGGCCGAATTGTTCGGGCATCACGCGATCAAGCGCGAGGCGCTGAGCGTGCGCCAACGCATGGGCGAGTTGCTGAGTCGGCTGGACGACGGCGGTTTCCACCGGTTCGAGCACCTGTTCGACGTCAGTGAAGGCCGCGCGGGCATCGTGGTGACGTTCCTGGCCATGCTGGAGCTGGCCAAGGAAATGCTGGTGGAGATTGTCCAGGAACAGCCATTGGCGCCGATTTACCTGAAAGCGAAGATCAGCCATCCCGAAGCCGCCGCCGAAGCGGCGACGGACGACGACCCGGCGGACGAGTCGGCACGGACCGGGTCGACCGCCCAATGAAACGCCACCATTGAATCAGCATCCGACCCGAGGCCATGCAGATCGAGCAACTCAAACCCGTCATCGAGGCAGCCTTGCTGGCCTCCGCCCAGCCGCTGACCGCACATCAACTGGGCGACCTGTTCGACGAAACCGACGCGGTCGGCCACGAGCAGATCGCCAGGGCGCTGGCGGCACTGGCCGACGACTGCGCCGGCCGTGGCATCGAGCTCAGGGAAGTGGCCTCCGGCTTTCGCTACCAGGTGCGCCAGGAGGTGCATCCGTGGATCTCGCGGATGTGGACCGAGAAGCCCAGCCGCTATTCGAGGGCGCTGCTGGAGACGCTGGCGCTGATCGCCTATCGCCAGCCGATCACCCGCCCCGAAATCGAGCAGATCCGCGGCGTGGTGGTGTCCTCCAGCATCATCAAGACGCTGGAAGAACGCGAGTGGGTCCGGGTGGTCGGTTATCGCGACGTGCCCGGCAAGCCGGCCCTGTTCGGCACCACCCGGGCCTTTCTCGACTACTTCAACCTGAAATCGCTGGACCAGCTGCCTCCGCTGTCGGACATCAGGGACATGGAAGATCCGCAATTGCGCTTCGATCAGACGCCGCTGCCCGCGCGCATCGTGCGCGACCTGCCGATTGATCCCGATGAAGCGGTCGCCGCCGACACCGAATCCGAATCCGAATCCACGGACAGCGCAACCAGCATCCCGCCCCCCGGATTCGCCGCCGCCACGGACACCGGCAGCAATACCGCCCCCGCGATCGACGCCGACGCAATGATCGCTGCGGCCAAATCCGGCGAGAACGGCTCCACGCCGGACCCGCTCGCCGCGATCCCGACTTCCACTGCCGACGAGGCAGCGGCCCCTGCGGATGCCGCATCCGGCACCGCCCAGCAAGATACCTGAGGAGTACCGCGCATGACTGCGCCGCAAAAAACCGTTCTATCCCTGAAGCGCGTATCACGCAGCGAAACCAACGCTCCCGCCCTGGAAGAGCGCCTGCACAAGGTGCTGGCCAATGCCGGCCTCGGCTCGCGCCGCATGCTCGAGCAGCGGATCCTGTCCGGCGAAGTCGAACTCAATGGCAAACCCGCCGAGATCGGCAACAGCGTGCATGCGGGCGATCGCGTGGTGCTGGACGGCAAACAGTTCATCGTCGCCACCGACAGCCGCGACGAAACCGAAGTGCTGGTCTACCACAAGCCCGAGGGGGTGTTGACCACCCGCGACGATCCGGATGGCCGTCCCACCGTGTTCGAACAGCTGCCGCGCCTGAAAGGCGCGCGCTGGGTCGCCGTGGGCCGGCTGGACATCAACACCACCGGCCTGCTGCTGCTGACCACCGACGGCGAGCTGGCCAATGGCCTGATGCATCCGAAAAGCGGGCTGGAGCGCGAGTACCTGTGCCGCGTGCACGGCGAGGTGCCCGACGAGGTCATCGAGAAACTGAAGTCCGGCGTCGAACTGGAAGACGGCCCGGCACGCTTCGACGAGATCGCCGTGATCAGCCGCGGCGGCAGCCACAGCTGGTTCCGCGTGGTGATCCGCGAGGGCCGCAACCGTGAAGTGCGCCGGCTGTGGGATTCGCAGGGCTTCCTGGTCAGCCGCCTGAAACGCATCCGTTACGGCCAGATCGAACTGCCGCGCAACCTGCGCCGCGGCGAATGCGAGTCGCTCGACGCCGAGGCGGTCAAGCAACTGCGCCAGACCACCGGCCTGGGCATGCCGCAGCCGGTGCTGACGCTGAGCCCGGTACTGCATCAGCGCCGCACCAGTCGCAGCGTCACCGAATATCGCCCCGAAAGCGGCAGCAGCGGTGCCTGGACCGGCGGTCAGGACGAGGCCCGCGAACTGCGCGCCTTTGACCGCATCCGCGACGAACCGACGCGCGGCCGCAAGCCGTCGCGGCGCCCTGGCACGGAAGTCAACGGCAACCTCGCGCGGCCCGAGCGCGGCGCCGGCGGCGGTCCGCGAGGCGGCGGCAGGGGACGGCGCGTGGCGCCCGGACAGGAGCTGCCGTCGGTGCGCACCTGGTTCGCCGGCGAAAGCCGCGATGGCCGTCCCGCTGGCGCCACAGGCGGTGCGGCGCCCGGCAATCGCCGTTCCGCCGGCGGCAAACCGCACGGGGCGCGTGCCGCGGGCGGTACCGGCAGCCCCTACGGCGGCTTCGGCGGCGAGTCGCGCGGCAACGCCGGCAGCGGCAACCGCGCACCCGGCGCGCGTCCCGCCCGCCCGCACGCGCATGGCAACCAGGCACCCGGCAACGGACGCCCGCAGGGCCAGGGCGGCAACCGCCCGCAGGGTGCCGGCCGGCCGCAGGGCCAGGGCGGCAATCGTGCGCCGGGCGGCCCGCGCCCGCACGGCCACGGCGGACCCGCCGGCAGCCGCCCGCCTGGCCGCGGCGGCAACCGCTCCGGCAACCGCTGACCCGGAAGCCGGGTCGACCCGCCCTGAAACCGGAGTGACCGTCGATGGTGCGCATCTATCACAATCAGCGCTGCTCCAAATCGCGCGCCACGCTGGCGTTGCTGGAAGGACGCGGCGAGGCGGTCGAGGTGATCGACTACCTCCGGACCCCGCCCGGCACCGCCGAACTTGCCGGGCTGTTGCGGCAATTGGGCATGCCGCCGCGGGGGTTGCTGCGTACCGGCGAAGCGGAGTACCGATCGCTGGGCCTGGACGACCCTGCGCTGGACGACGCGGCGCTGATCGCCGCGATGGCGGCGCATCCGATTCTGATCGAACGGCCGATCGTGGTGGCCCACGGCAAGGCGGCGATCGGCCGCCCGCCGGAGGCGGTGCTGGCGATACTCTGAGCCGCCGGGTCCGGGAAATGCCCGGCCGGAAAATGCCCGGTAGGAGCGCACCCTGTGCGCGATAGCGCTTGCCCGGAAACCGACAAAGAGCCTTCGCGCACAGGGTGCGCTCCTACGGGGTTGCCGGGGCGGTGGTCAGCCGGGATCGAGCGAAAACGCGTCGGCGTCCATCCACGCCGGGAAGCGTTCGCGGTGCACCAGCAGCGGAGCCGGGTCCAGCACCACCGTCGCCACCTGCTCCTGCGCGCCAAGCTCCAGCAACGGCTCGCCGACCGGATCGATCGCCGCGCTGTCGCCGGCGTAGGGAATGTCGTTGCCGTCCATGCCCACCCGGTTCACGCCGACCACGTAGCTGAGGTTCTCGATCGCGCGCGCGCGCAGCAGGGTGCGCCATGGCTGCCGGCGCGGCGCCGGCCAGTTCGCCACGAACAGCGCCAGGTCGTAATCCATGCCGCCACGGGCGGATGCCAGCCGGCGATTGCGCAGCCACACCGGAAAGCGCAGGTCGTAGCAGACCTGCGGCAGGATCCGCCAACCCTTCAACTCGACGACCAGGCGTTCGCCGCCGCCGCCATAACGGGTATGTTCGCCCGCCATGCGGAACAGATGGCGCTTGTCGTACTGTGCATAGCTGCCGTCCGGCCGAACCCACAGCAGCCGGTTGTAGACGATGGCGTTCTCGCGGATGGCCAGGCTGCCGCAGATCACCGCACCCGCCTCGATCGCCAGCGCGCGCAGCCACGCCACGCCCTCGCCGTCCATCGCCTCGGCGCTGGCGCGGGTGTCGTTGCTGAAGCCTGACAGGAACGTTTCCGGCAGCACGATCAGATCGCTGCCGATCGCCTGGCGCACCAGCGCGCCGTAGTAGTCGCGGTTGGCCGGTGCGTCGTGCCAGCGCGTGGCGCCCTGCACCAGCGCAACCTTCAAGGCATCCATCGGCGCAGCCGGCGCGCTCACAGTCGGCATAGCCGCTCCGCCGCCGCATCCATCGTGGCATCGCTCTTGGCAAAGCACAGCCGCAGCAGGCGGGTCTGCGGCGCGGTCTCGTAGAACGGGGTCAGCGGAACCGCCGCCACCCCGCCGTGCTGCACCAGCCAGCGGCTGAAGGCGAGGTCGTCCTGATCGCTGATCGCCGAGTAGTCGACCAGCTGGAAATAGCCGCCCGGCACGTCGAGCAGCTTGAGCTTCGACGGCTTGAGCAGTGCGCGGAAGCGGTCGCGCTTGGTCTGGTAGAACGCCGGCAGTTCGAGGTAGTGCGCGGGATCGCTGGCGAGGAACTCGGCGAACGCCACCTGCGCCGGATGAAACGTGCAGAACGTCAGATACTGGTGCACCTTGCGGAACTCGGCCGAAAGCGCCCTGGGCGCCACCGCGTAGCCGACCTTCCAGCCGGTGCAGTGGTAGGTCTTGCCGAACGAGGAGATCACGATGCTGCGTGCGGCCAGTTCCGGGTGGCGCAGCACGCTTTCGTGCCGCGCGCCGTCGTACACGATGTGCTCGTACACCTCGTCGGACAGCACCACGATGCCGGTATCGCGCACGATCGCCGCCAGCTCGTCCAGATCGGCCGCCGACAGCACCGCGCCGGAGGGATTGTGCGGACTGTTGATAAGGATCATGCGGGTCTTCGGCGTGACCGCGTCGCGCACGCGCTGCCAGTCGATCGCGAAGGCCGGCACCGTCAGCGGAATGTGCACCGCCCGCGCCCCTTGCAGGTCGATCGCCGGCTCGTAGCAATCGTAGGCGGGGTCGAACACGATCACTTCCTCGCCGGCGCGCACGATCGCGGCAATCGCCGCGAACACGGCCTCGGTGGCGCCGGAGGTCACCGTGATCTCGCTGTCGACGTCGATCCTGCGGCCGTACAGGCGCTCGGTCTTCAGCGCGATCTGTTCGCGCAGCGCGGCGGTGCCTGGCATCGGCGCGTACTGGTTGCGGCCGTCGTTCATCGCCCGGTTCAGCGCGTCGCGCAGCGGCTGCGGCGGCTCGAAATCCGGAAAGCCCTGGCCCAGGTTGACCGCCTTGTGTTCCGTCGCCAGCTGGCTCATCACGCTGAAGATGGTGGTGCCGACTTTCGGGAGTTTGGTTTCGATAATCATCAATTCAGCCGTCTGGATGTCCGCAATGTCCCAACGTTCAAGCGTAGCGTATCGGCCGAGCCGTGCACATCACGAGGTACCCGACAGGTCGTCCAGCGGCCGCCGCTTGCACTGCTCATGCTTCAGCAAGGTGGCTTCCGGCAACCGCTCGGCCAGGAAGTCGACCAGTGCGCGCACACCCGGCAGCATGCCGCGGCGGCTCGGATACACGAAATGCATGGTGCCCTCGGGCACGCTCCAGTCCGGCAGCACCACCTCCAGCTCGCCCCGCGCGATCGCCGGCGCGCAGACGAACTCCGGCAGCAGGGCCACGCCCATGCCGCGGCGCGCCGACTCCAGCAGCACCGCGAAATCGCCGCTGATCAGCCGCGTGGACACTTCCACGTTGACCTGTCCGCCATCCGCGCCGATCAGCTCCCAGACCTGGGCGCCCTCATGCTCGCGCATCGACAACGCCGGCAGCTTTGCCAGCTCCTCGGGATTGGCCGGACGCCCTCGCGCATGCAGCAGCTCCGGACTGGCCACCAGCAGGGTACGCGACTGGCCGAACGTACGCATGACCAGGTTGCCGTCTTCGTCGAGCCTGGTACGCACCCGGATCGCCAGATCGTAACCCTCGCCGATCACGTCGACCCGGCGGTTGCTGGCCAGCACGCGTACCTGCATTTTCGGGTACAGCGCGAGGAAATCCGGCAACACGTGCGCCAGAACCGTCTGCGCCAGCGAGACCGGGCAACTCAGGCGCACCACGCCGCGCGGCTCGGCGCGCAATTCGTCCACCGCATCCTGCGCCGCCCGGGCCTCTTCCAGCACCGCGCGGCAGTGCGCGTAGAAGCGCTCGCCGACCTCGGTGACCACGAAACGCCGGGTGGTCCGCTGCAGCAGGCGCACGCCGAGCCGGTCCTCCAGTTGCGCCACGCGCTTGCTGAGGCGCGATTTCGGCACGCCCAGCGCGCGCCCTGCGGTGGAAAAACCGGCGTGCTCAACCACCGCGGCATAGAAATACAGGTCATTGAGATCCTGCAAGGCACCGCCCAATGCTGTCATTGTCGTTTCCAATTGCGAACTATACGTCCGTATATTGCCATCTTATCGCTAGATTGTTCCAAATGTATCGTCATTCCATCGCCGGTCGACCGGCTCGATCAGGAACTACATCATGAAACTGTTGCATATCGATTCCAGCGCCCTGGGCAGCCACTCGGTTTCGCGCCAGCTTACCGCCGACATCGTAGCCGAGCTGAAGCGGCACGCGCCGGGCCTGGCGGCCAGCTACCGCGACCTGGCGGCCGAACCGCTGCCGCACTGGACGCCGGTGGCGGATGCCGCCGACCCCGCTGCCGTGCTGGGCAGCCGGATGCTGGAGGAATTCCTCGCCGCCGACGTCGTCGTGATCGGCGCGCCGATGTACAACTTCGCCATCGCCAGCCAGCTCAAGGCCTGGATCGACCGCATCCTGGTCGCCGGCAAGACCTTTCGCTATACCGCCAACGGCCCGGAGGGCCTGGCCGGCGGCAAGCGCGTGATCGTCGCCTCCAGCCGCGGCGGCTTCTACGGCAAGGACACGGCGGCCGCCGCGATGGATTTCCAGGAGCCCTACCTGCGCGCCGCGTTCGCCTTCATCGGCATCGACGATGTCGAGTTCGTGCGCGCCGAAGGTCTGGCGGTGAGCGAACAGCACAAGGCCGAGGCGCTGAAGTCCGCACGCGCCAGCATCGGATCGCTGCTGGCGAAGGCAGCCTGATCCATCCGCCACGCTGACGAACACCCCGTTCCCGCCGGACGGAGGATGTTCGCCGGCGCGCCGCCCGGCAAGGCACGATGCGCCGCAAGTCCACGGCAGGAACCGGGGATTGGCGGCGCGCCGCTGTTCGCTTGCCGGAGGGGAAGCCGCCACACACCATCCGGAAAACCCGGGGTAGCGTGCGCCCGGCCGCTGGCGCCGGGTCTGCACGGCCATCCGGGGCGACGGGAATGCGGCAGCCGTGGCGGCCCTGCGCGGGGTCTGTAGGCCATCAGTCATGTTGCGAACTGCGTTTTCCCTATTGACGTCTCGAAAGTCGGTGTTATAGTTCACTACAACACCACTCAACGAGGTCACTAAGGAGGCCTGTCATGAAAGCACAAAAACTGATCGCCAGCGTCGCCGCCATCCTGTTCACCACCGCCAGCCTGAGCGCCGTGAATTACAACGTCGATGTCCATCAGGCCGCAGCCACCCGGATCGACGGCCGCAATGTCACCGACCTGGCGCCGATCCAGGTTCGCCCCAGCGCCGACGATCTGCGCGCTGCCGCGCTGCTGCCGGATGCGCGAACCGCCAGCATCGCCTCGATCCCGGCGCTGGACCGCGCCGCCGCAGGCAGCGGCGGCAGGCGGTTCGCCCTGATCAGTTCGCAGCTGGTCATGCCCTACTATTCGTTTGGCAACAAGTTCGGCCGCATCACCAAGGAATAAGACATGACCATCACCTGGAACGACAGCGTCCCGATCTATCGCCAACTGCACCAGCATGTGGTGGCGATGATCCTGGACGGCGCCTTGAACGAGGGCGATCCGCTGCCGTCGGTACGCCAGGTGGCAGCGGATTTCCAAATCAATCCGTTGACCGTATCGAAGGCGTATCAGGAACTGGTCGACGAGCAACTGGTTGAGAAACGGAGGGGTCTGGGTATGTTCGTCATCGAGGGCGCCCGCGAGGCGCTGCTGAAATCGGAACGCGAGCGCTTTCTGCGCGAGGAATGGCCGCTGCTGTTCGCACGGCTGCAACGGCTGGGACTGGACCTCAAGACGCTGCTGCGCGAGGCCGGCACCCATGCCACCAAGGAGGAGCAATCATGAGCGCGGTGATCACGGCCAGCGGCCTGAGCAAGCGATACAAGTCGGCGCTGGCGCTGGACGACGTCAGTTTCCGCATCGCACCCGGCCGCATCGTCGGCCTGATCGGGCCCAACGGCGCCGGCAAAACCACCGCGCTGAAGGCGATCCTCGGCCTCACCGATTTCACCGGCGAACTGAACGTGCTCGGCTTCGACCCGCGCAAGCAGCGCGACCAGCTGATGGGCGAGGTGTGCTTCATCGCCGACGTGGCGGTGCTGCCGCGCTGGATCCGCGTGCGCCAGGCGGTCGATTTCGTCGCCCACGTGCATCCGCGTTTCGATCGCGCCAAGTGCGAGGCGTTCCTGGCCCGCACCAAGCTGATGCCGAATCAGCGGGTCCGGCAGATGTCCAAGGGCATGATCGTGCAACTGCACCTTGCGCTGGTGATGGCGATCGACGCTCGCCTGCTGATCCTGGACGAGCCGACGCTGGGCCTGGACATCCTCTACCGCAAGCAGTTCTACCACAGCCTGCTGGAAGACTACTTCGACGAGAACAAGACGATCATCGTCACCACCCACCAGGTCGAGGAGGTCGAGCACATCCTCACCGACCTGATGTTCATCCGCGACGGCAAGATCGTGCTGGATGCCGACATGGACGCCGTCGGCGAGCGCTTCACCGAGGTGATGGTCAACGCCGACCGGGCCGACGCCGCCCGCGCGCTGCAGCCGCTGGACGAGCGCCAGGTGTTCGGCAAGAGCATTTTCCTGTTCGACGGCGTCGGACGCGCGCAACTGGAAGCCCTGGGCGAACTGCGCCGGCCTTCCGTCAGCGACCTGTTCGTCGCCACCATGAAGGGAACCTACGCATGAACATGAAGACCTTCTATTGGCTGATCAAACGCGAGTTCTGGGAAAACCGGGGCAGTTTCCTGTGGGCGCCGGTCATCACCGGCGGCGTGTTCCTGCTGCTGAACATCATGGGCATCATCACCGCCGAGGTGCTCGGCGCGCGTCACGGCATCCAGATCGGGGCCGGCGGCGACTTGCAGCACGTCATCGCCCAGATGGATGCGGGCGACACCAGCAAGGTGAGCCTGACCCTGGACATCGCCATGTACTCGGCGATGGGTTTGCTCTCGGTCGTGCTGGGCATCGTGGTGTTCTTCTACTGCCTGGGCGCGTTGTACGACGACCGCCGCGATCGCAGCATCCTGTTCTGGAAGTCCCTGCCGGTTTCGGATGCCAGCACGGTGCTGTCCAAGGTGGTCAGCGCCACCCTGCTGGCACCGGTGATCGCCGTCGTCGCGGGTATCGCCGTGGGCATGCTGCAGCTGCTGATCGTGGCGACGACGCTGTCGTTCCACGGTGTGAACATGTGGCAGCTGCTGATCCTGGCCCATCCGTTCCACGTGATGTTCAACCTGCTCGGCTACATCCCGCTGTATTTCCTGTGGGCGTTGCCCGCGGTGGGCTGGCTGCTGCTCTGCTCGGCCTGGGCGCGCAACAAGCCCATCCTGTGGGCGGTGGCGCTGCCGGTGGCCACCGGCCTGCTGGTCAGCTGGTTCGGCCTGATGGGACTGTTCGACCTGCCGACCACCTGGTTCTGGAGAAACATCGTGCAGCGCGGCTTGTTCAGCGTGTTTCCCGGTACCGGCAGCGTATTCGGTCACCAAGGCCACATCGCCGTCATCGGCCACTCGGGCATGGACTTCATGGACCTGGGCAACACCTACCAGCTGTTGGCATCCACCAACCTGTGGGTCGGTGTGGTGGTCGGCCTGGGCTTGCTGGCCGGCGCCATCTGGTTCCGCCGCTGGCGCGACGACAGCTGACCCCTGGCGGGTAGCCGTGCGGCGGACCATCCGCACGGCAGCCCGATGCCCACCACACGATCACCCGGAGCCTGACATGCGCATCCACCTGTTACCCCTCATGCTGCTGGCCGCCACCTGCCTGGCTGGCTGCGACGGCGGCGGCCACCACGAAACCATCGCCAACTACATCAGCATCCACGACGGCAGCATCGCCGTGCATGCGCCCGACCGTGCCGATGCCGACATCAGTGCGGCAGGCGACCTAAGCATCGCGGACGCCAGCGTGCCGGTGAGCGCCGCGCAGCGCGACCTGCTGAAGCATTACTACGGCACCGCCCTGACCCTGCGCGACCACGGCATCGCCACCGGCAAGGCGGGCGTCGCCACGGCCGGCCAGGCCCTGAAGAGCGTGGCTTCCGGCCTGGCCAGCGGCAACCCCGCCAGGATCGACGGCGAAGTCAACGCCAGCGCGGCCAGGGTCGAGGCGCAGGCGGCGCTGGTCTGCAACGACCTGGCCGACCTGCACACGGCCCAGCAGGCACTGGCCGCGCAACTCCCGGCTTTCCAGCCCTATGCACGGATCAAGGCCAGCGAGGCCGACGACTGCCGCCGTGGCCTGCAAAAGGATCACGGCGGCCACTGACCGCCGGGGACGCCGGAAAATCCGTTGTCCCCGAGGTTCGTCCCGGGCACATCCTCGCCGTCCGGCCCGGATCTGCACGACACGCCATCGGGGTTGCCGGTTGCCGCGGATGTCGCCACGGGTCCGCGCCAGCCGAACACACTGGGGAGAACATCGATGAAAAGCAACACGATCGCGATCGGCATCCTGGCATCGGCGCTGCTGCTGGGCGCCTGCAGCCGGTCCAGCCACGACAACACCCCGCCCGGCGCCGCCGGCGGCATGGCCCAGGCGGCGAAACCAGCCCGGGAACAGACCTCCTCCTCCTTCATCGGCGCAGAGGTCCGCAAGAGCATCGAGCAGGCCAAGCAGGAGCTGGCCACCAAGGACATCGGCGTGGACGACGTCCACTTCAGCATGGGCAGGGTCCAGGCCGGCAAGCAACCCCCTCCGCGCGACGGTTCCCTGCCCAAGGCGGTGATCACCCCGCAGGGCGCGCTGGTGATCGCCGGCAAGCCGATCGAGGCCACGCCGGCGCAGCACGCCCTGCTGATGGACTACCGGCAGCAGATCATCGGCATCGCCGACGCCGGCATGGACATCGGCGCCAGCGGCGCGGACATCGGCCTCGCCGCGGCGAAGCAGGCGATCCTAGGCGTCTTTACCGGGAAGAGCGAGAAGGAGATCGAGGCGGGCATCAAGCCGCAGACCGACCAGATCAAGGCCGCCGCGCTGGGCCTGTGCAAGCGGCTGCCGGACATGCTGGCCGCGCAGCAGAAACTCGCCGCCGCCATGCCCGCGTTCAGGCCCTACGCCACGATGACGCCGAAGGACGTCGACGACTGCGGCAAGGACACGGCCGACAAGGACGGCAAGAAAGGCTTCGTCGTGTTCTCCCATTGATCCAGCCGCGCAAAGCCCTCACGCACGATGCGGCCAGGGCTTTGCGCGCCTTCAACCGCCGCCGTCGCCACCGCGGATGCCGCCCCTGGTCAGTGCCAGCGGATCGAGCAGCTTCGTCAGCTCGCCTTTCGACAGGCCGGTGGTCTCCAGCGCCACGTCGAGGATCGGCCGCTTTTCCTTGTAGGCCTGCTTGGCGGTGGCGGCGCCCTGCTCGTAGCCGATCACCGAGTTCAGCGCGGTGACCAGGATCGGGTTCAGCGCCAGCGCCTGGTTCACCCGTGCCTTGTTGACCTTGAAGCCGGCGATGGCCTTGTCGGCCAGCAGGCGCGACACGCTGGCGAGGATGCCCAGCGATTGCAGCAGGTTGTAGGCGATCAGCGGCAGCATCACGTTGAGCTGGAAGTTCCCGGACTGGCCGGCGATGGCGATGGCCGCGTCGTTGCCGATCACCTGGGCGGCCACCATCGCGACGGCCTCGGGGATCACCGGGTTCACCTTGCCGGGCATGATCGAGGAGCCCGGCTGCAGCGCGGGCAGCTCGATCTCCCCGAGGCCCGCCAGCGGACCGGAGTTCATCCAGCGCAGGTCGTTGGAGATCTTCATCAGCGCCACGGCCAGCGCCTTCAGCGCACCGGAGAACTCCACCGCGTCGTCCTGCGCGGCCATGCCCTCGAAGGGGTTCGCCATCGCCTCGAAGCGCACGCCGGTGAGCTTCTTGAGCTCCCTAGCCACCGCCGCGCCGAACTTCGGGTCGGCATTGATGCCGGTGCCCACCGCGGTGCCGCCCTGCGGCAGGCGGCGCATGCGCTTCAGCGCGTCCTCGATGCGCGCGATGGCCGAGCCGATCTGCGCGGCCCAGCCGGAGAGCTCCTGGCCGAAGGTCACCGGCATCGCGTCCATCAGGTGGGTGCGGCCGGTCTTGGCCACGTTGCGCAGCTGGCGCGCGCGCTGCTCGATGGTCTTCCGGAGGTGCTTCAGCGCTGGCAGCAGTTGCTCGTGCGCCACCAGGGTGGCGCTGACGTGGATCGCGGTGGGGATCACGTCGTTCGAGCTCTGCCCGTAGTTGACGTGGTCGTTCGGATGCACCTTCGCACCGGCGCGTGCGGCGAGATGGGCGATCACCTCGTTCGCGTTCATGTTGGTGCTGGTGCCCGAACCGGTCTGGAACACGTCGATGGGGAACTGCGCATCGTGCTCGCCACCCGCCACCGCCAGCGCGGCCTTGCGGATCGCCGCGGCCTGGCCCTTCTTCAGGTACCCCAGTGCGTGGTTCGCCTCGGCGGCGGCCGCCTTGATCAACCCCAGCGCGCGGATGAACTCGCGCGGCAGCGCCAAGCCCGAGATCGGGAAATTGTCGATCGCGCGCTGGGTCTGCGCGCCGTACAGCGCGTCGGCGGGCACCTTGAGTTCGCCCATGCTGTCGTGTTCGGTGCGGAAGCCGCTCATGGCCTGTCCTTCGAGGGAATGGAAACCCCGCAACTATAGGCCGCAAGGCATCGCGCCGCCGTCAATGTAAAATGGCGGTTTCCCCGTGCCGGAACGCCCCCATGTCGAACCACGCCCTTACCGCCCTGTCGCCGCTGGACGGCCGCTACGCCGGCAAGGTCGAGCCGTTGCGCCCGATCTTCAGCGAGTTCGGCCTGATGCACCGCCGGGTGCAGGTGGAGATCGAGTGGCTGCTGGCGCTGGCCGCCGAGCCGGGCATCGCCGAACTGCCGCCGTTCACGCCCGCCCAGGTCACGCAGCTGCACGCCGTCGCCGACGGCTTCGGCATCGAGGACGGCGCCCGCATCAAGGCCATCGAGGCCACCACCAACCACGACGTCAAGGCAGTCGAATACTTCATCAAGGAAAAGATCGGCGCCGACGCCGGCCTGGCGCAGGCGAAGGAATTCGTGCACTTCGCCTGCACCAGCGAGGACATCAACAACCTGTCCTACGCGCTGATGCTGCGCGACGCGCGCGCGCAGGTGCTGCTGCCCGCCTTCGACGGCATCGTCGCCACCCTGCGCTCGCTGGCGCACACCCACGCCGCGCTGCC
>JAGWMU010000048.1 GCA_028873095.1 Pseudomonadota bacterium
CGCCGACGACTACCGCCGCAGCAGCCCGCGCTTCATGGGCGACAACTTCGACCGCAACCTGCAACTGGTCGAACAGGTGAAGACGCTGGCCGCCGACAAGGGCTGCTCGCCGGCGCAACTGGCGCTGGCCTGGGTGCTGGCGCAGGGCCCGGACGTGCTGGCGATCCCGGGCACCGGCAAACGCTCGCGGCTGGACGAAAACCTCGGCGCGCTCGACCTGCGGCTGAGCGCGGCCGAACTGGCGGCGATCGACGCGGTGTTCCCGCCCGACGCCGCGGTCGGCACCCGCTACGCCGCCGCGATGATGCACATGGTGAACGTGTAGCGCCGCGATCCGCCCTCCCCGCTCTGCCGGGGCGGGCCAGGCGGCTCGCTCCCGATCTTCCCGCCGATGCCCGCTGGCCGGGAAGCAAGGCGGCTAAACTGCGCGGCATGAACACCCCCGAACATTCCCCGCTGGGCAAGGACACCGGCTACCCCGACCGCTACGATCCGGGCCGGCTGTTTCCGATCCCTCGCGCGGACAAGCGCGCCGAGATCGGCGTGACCGACACGCTGCCGTTCCACGGCGTGGACATCTGGAACGCCTACGAGCTGTCGTGGCTCGACGCGCGCGGCAAGCCCGTGGTGGCGCTGGCCGAGTTCCGCGTGCCGGCCGCCTCGCCGAACATCATCGAGTCGAAGTCGTTCAAGCTGTACCTCAACGGCTTTGCGCAGGAACGCATCGCCGATGCCGACGCGCTGGTCGCCACGCTGGCGCGGGACCTGTCCGCCGCGGCGGGCGCCGCGGTCGGCGTCCAGCTCGGCACGGCCGGCGCGGCGGGGCACCGCCTTGCCGATCTGGACGGCCAGCTGCTGGACGACCAGCCGCTGCAGATCGATCATTACGGCCCCCCGCGCGCCGATTTCCTGCAGGTGGAGACCGCGACCCGGCCGATCCGGGAAACCCTGGTCTCGCACCTGCTGCGCTCCAATTGCCCGGTCACCGGACAGCCCGACTGGGGCAGCGTGCAGATCGCCTACCGCGGCATGCCGATCGGGCATGCCGGCCTGCTGCGCTACCTGGTGTCGTTCCGCAATCACAACGAATTCCACGAGCAATGCGTGGAACGCATCTACGTCGATCTGATGCAGCGCTGTGCGCCGCAGCAACTGAGCGTCTATGCGCGCTACACCCGCCGCGGCGGCCTCGACATCAACCCGTTCCGCAGCAGCACGGCGATCACCCCGGACAACCGGCGCAGCGCCCGCCAGTGACGGCCGCGGTGTCGTCGCCGCGTGAAAGGTCCCGCTGCCGCGCCCCCGGTAATCGGCGCTTCATATCCGCTGCGCTAGCCTTGGCGACCTGACCAAAGCGCCCGGACGGCGTTGCGGCAACGGCCAGGGATCGGCATTCGCCACGTCACCGACACCGGAGTCTTGCGCCATGACACGTTCCCCCCGCACCGCCGCGCTTTACGGCGTCAGCCTTGCCGGCCTGCTGCTGCTCAGCGCCTGCGGCAAGCACGAACCGGCGACACCGACCAGCCCGCCGGCGGCAGCCGGCACCGCGGCAGCGAGTTCCACGATGGCGCCGGCGCCGACGCCGGCCCCCGGCAGCACCGCAGCGAACAAGGCACCGCTCCCGACCGTCACGCCGCCCGCGACAGCCGCCACCACGGCCGCGACGCCCGCAGCGGCACCCGTGCCCGCACCGGTACCTATCTCGGTAGCCAAGCTGACCCTTGGCAGCGCGGTCAATGCCGAGCATCGGATAACCCGCCCCGGCAACCGCTTCGCCTCCGACATAAAAACCATCTACGCCAGCGTCGCCACCGAAGGACAAAGCCGCGACGCCACCCTCAACGCCACGTGGCGTTATCTGGAAGGCAAGGGCCAGCTGGTCAGCAGCATCAGCCAGTCGATCGCCACCGACGGTCCGGCGATCACCACCTTCAAGGTGCAGAACCCGGATCTGTGGCCCGAGGGCAAATACCGGGTCGAGATCTCGCTCGACGGCAAACCGGTGGCGCAGCAGGATTTCGAGATCGGCAAGCGCTGATCTCCGGTGACGGTCAGCGCTTGGCCGGTTCGCAGATACGCCATGGCCGCCGCCGCGGGTTCACGGACGGGGCTCGCCGCTGTCGCCTGTTTGGTTGGGCGGCACGAAGCCGGCCGCGGCTACGCGTCGTCCGCGCAGCGTGCTGCCGGAATCCGACGTGGCATGGCCGAGCCCGTCAATTGTCCCTGGCGCCCTGATCAACCCATTTCGCGATCAGCGCGATATCCCGTTCGGGCAATCGGCGTGCGTTGACTCCCGGCATGACGATGTTGTCGTGCCGGGTCAGGTCGATCGTGTAGTTCTTCGGCATGTTGATCGTGGCGTCGGCCTGATGCTTCACCAGCCTGACCAGGGTGCTGCCCACGCTGTTGCCCGGCGATACGACCGGACCGTACTTGGTGCCCTTCATGACATCCTGGTAGGTCCCCACGCCAAACCCGCTCCTCGCGTAGCCGACGCCACCCGGCGTATGGCAGATCGCGCAGTTCGCCTGGAATATGGGATTGATGTCGCGCCGGTAACTGACTTCGCGCTGGCTGCAGGCAGTCGTCGTCAAGACAGCGGCCAGGGAGATGGCGTAAACGGTTTTACTGCTGGACATGATGGTCACCCTCGCTTGCCGGGGCTCGACGTGGAACTTCCCTCACCAACTGCGCATCCGGCCATCGCAGCGTGCTGAAGCCGCCTTGCATCGCTGGGACATCCATGGCTTCAGCGTCGAGGGAAGCCTTGAACAAGCCGTCGCCCCGGCGAAAACCTGCACCGACAACTCATCACTCCATGAAGGCATCGGTTCCAGGACTTTCGCCGGGGTGACGGACAAGGGTCGATCCGGTTGTTCCCTGGCGGATGCCATCGGATGCACCGATGGCATCTGCCTTGTCCGGACTAGCCGTCAATCCGGCACGGGTTTCGTGTCGGGACCGCGCTTGCCGGGCAAAAAAATCATCTGGTACAGCGACACGAATATCTGCACGCCCCAGGCCGAACCCAATATCAGCCCGGAAACCACCACCGTATAGGCAAAGACCGGATCCCACTTCGTCAGGTACCAGGTGGCGACATCGGTGACCATGGCAAAGAACGGCGCAACGATCACCACGTTCTTGAACCATTCGGGGAGCGCCGCAAAGGTAAAGACGAACCCGAGCACGAAACTGACCAGGCCGATGCCGAAAATATGGATGTGCGAAAGCTTTACCAGGGCTTCAATCGACAGGCCATGATCGACCGTGGCGACCGGGATGATGCCCTCGTAGGTCGTGTAGTCCGCCAGGTTCTTGCCTGAATTCTTGCTGTGGCACTTCGCGCAGTCCTTCATGACGATGGGATAGATGCTGTCGTCGTAGACGTCCTCGGTCGAGCCGGATTTCAGCCAGGCAACGACCTGATCCATCTCGTCCGGGCTTATCTTGTCCCGCATCTGGCCGCGCAACGCCATTTCGAGTCGCGTGCCGCTGCGATTGCCGTAATAGGTGATGGCGATGTCCTGCACCGAAAGCCCCGGCTTGCCGCTGAGGCCGGCATGGGTCAGGTACAGGTAACCGAGCGCCATGCAGTATCCCAGGCCAAGGACGACCATCACCAGGCCGTACAGCGTGCGTTCGCTGCTGGAGCACTCCGCGAACGTTCGCCCCTTCACCACGGGCCGGTCGCGCGGAATGCGCCCGAACATGCGCCGTATCCAGAAAATGGACACCACGATGCCGGCGACCCCCAGCAGAATGTGCATGACCGAAACGTCTTTTGCCGCCGAGCTCAAGGTGTCGGGCGCCAGGATGATCCATACCGTGAGCAGGAAAAATGCCCATGCCGGCCAAAAAGCCCGGCGCCAGATCAGGGCGATGGTGGCGACCGTCATCATCAGGATGCCGGTGATGATGTAAGTCCAGAATATGCCGCGATTGAGCGTGGCCTGGGGCCCGCTTATGTACCATGGCGCGAAGACTGTCAGCGCACCGATCACCAGACCGGAGATTCTGGCCGCCAACCGGTTTTGCCCTGGCGCCTTGTTGTCGTTCATTGGAAGATTTCCCGGGTCTTGTGCATGGATTCAACCCCGCCCGCGGACTCGCGGAATTCGGGATTGCTGGATCGCTGCCGTTCGGCTCCCCGGCAAACCCTTCGCGCGTGCCGCGGACCGGCATGGCGCCAGGGGATTGCCGATCATCCGTTTTTCACCGGAAGCTGTAACGGTAAGCCACGAAAAGCACGTTTTCGGTATAGCTCGGGCTCTGCTGGTTGGTCGGCATCGCTATCGCACTGGTAAAACCGGTCTGGTAGAAGTTGTAGAGATAATCGTTGGAGTCGAGCTTCTCGTAGATGTAGCCGAAGGCGATCGTGCTCTTCATGTCGATGGCGTAGTTGGCCGTGAGCCTGGCGCGCGACAGCGCGCTGCGGATCTCGGGCACGGGGCCGCAGCTGTATCCGCCACTGCTGGGCGCCGTACACGATGCGTTCGTGTAATTGAGCGCCGTGACGTAACCCGTCTTGTCCAGCGAATAGGACAGGTCCGCCGTCAGCTGCAGCTTGCCGGCCATCAGTCCGCTGCGCTTCGCCGTGAAGCCCACCGTGGCGCCCCTGTCCGCGAGGTCGTTGGTCCACGTAGTGGGCAGCGGCGCCACGGCATTGTGTCCACTGGCGCTGAGCAGACCGCGCGTCCTGCGCTGCCAGCTGGCATAGGCGGACACGGTGGCCTTGTCGGAAAACGCAAAGGTCGAATCGAAATTCAGGCTGGCCGAATGGCCCTGCTGCACGCCCAGCGGCGAGTCGGTGTAATCGTCGTAGGTGCCGCGGCCATCCAGGCTGAAGCTCAGCTTCTGCGTCGCCTGCCAGTTGGCGCCCGCCTTGAGCATGTGCTCCCGGCGCGATGCGTCGAAGAAGGCCCGGTAACCGTAATCCTCGAATCCCTCGCTGTTGCCCTGCATCGGGTTGTAGAAGGAGCTGTTCACGGTGGCGTTGCGATCGGCGAAGGAATAGCCGGCGTTGAAATCCAGGTTGTCGTTGGCGTCCAGCCGATAGTTGACGACGAACTTGTTCTCCACGTTTCGCGGTATCTGGACGCAGGAGGCGGTCGTGTAGTAACCGGCATTCGTCGCCGACAGCTCGCCCTGGGCATTGTTGGCCAGGGCGTTGTTGCACCAGCGGGAGGTCTTCTCGTACTCGTACGCCGCGTGCAGGCGCTGATTGCCGCTGATGCGGTAGTCCGCGGCGAGCGCCCCCTGGGTGGTGCTGTAGCTCAGCGGGATATTGACGACGGTCTGCTGTTCGCTGCCGAGATTGAGGAAGTCGTACGTATACGATGGCGTCCTGTTGTCGCGCTTGTTGTAGTTCCCGCCGATCGACAGGATGAGATCCTTCGTCGTCTGGTTGGTCAGTTTCAGGTCGTAGTGGGTGACGATCACCCTGCCCCTGAGGGAGTCGACCGGCAGCCCGCCCGGCGCCATCTGGTCCTGATTGACGTAGCCGGCGTTCTGAGTGTTGCGGCCGTAGGAGTAGCCGCCGACCAGTTTCGTGGTGGGCGTCAGGCTGTAGCCGCCGCTGAAGTTGGCCTGGTTGAAGTTGTTGTTCGGCATGGTGCTCAGCGCATCGACCGCATACGCTCCGTTCAACACCGTGCCGTTCGCCACGTTCGAGCCGGTAAAGGGATTGGGAAAGCTCACGCTCTGGTTGTGATCGCGGAAGCGCGAGCCGAAGTAACCGGCGGTGAAGAACGCCCTCGCCCCTGCCCAGTTCAGCGCCAGATCCACGTTGTCGGTGGTGTAGTCGGTCGGATTCATGATGAACTGGATGGACTCGCCGCCCAGCGAATACCCGGCGAGCGCGAAACCGGCCGAGGTGCTGTTCTTGTCGGTCGCGGCCGCCATCAACTTCGCGCCGGACTGCTCCACATGGTTCCAGTCGAACTGCACATTCCACTGCGGGTTGAAGGTGTAGCCGAAGGTGAAGCCCGAGTTGTCCCGGTCGCTGTGGACGTCGACCTTGTGAAAGAGCGCCTGCTGCGCCGGGGTGAGCGCCTGCGTCCCGTAAGCGACGGGTTTTGAGGCGGTGCTGACGACACCGAACCCCGCCGGCATCGTGAACGCATTGCCGCCCATGGAACCCTGCAGCGGCGTCTCGTAGTTGTCGCCGTCGCCGATGTTGTGCCGCAGCTGGTCGTAGCTGACGCCGAACGTCCACTTGCCCTGGTTGCGGATGGTGGCGTCCAGCGACCGGGACGTCGTTCCCAGATCCGTGCCGTCGATCGACCAGAGGCTGGTGCCGGCCCCCTGGCCATAGGCATCGCCGCCGCGCACGCTGAAGTTGCCGAGCAGATAGGCGCGTGATTTGTTCAGTCCATTGTATTGACCGAATTCGGCCGAATTCTGGTCGGCGTACAACCCGCCAAACTCGATGAAGCTGGTGGGCCTGGTCAGGATGGACACGTCATCGTCCTGGGCAAGGGCAGCCAGCGGCAGGATCGCCATGATCGCCAGTGCGAGTGACTTGACGGACAGTATTCCATTCACGGATTTCATATCGCGTCCCTAGATAGTTAACGATGCAAGAAGGCGCCAGCCGGGCTGTTCGAACCATGGATCATCGAGTGGCAGTTGAGGCACGAACGACCGGCGCCGACCGGGCTTGGGCTGGGCGCACGACCGCCGCTGGCGGCGAACCCCGACATGGTCGACTGCAGTCCGGCAACGCCCGCGCCGAAGGGCGACGGGCTGGCGTGCGGACCGTCGTGGCATTCGCTGCAGAGGAAGGGCGCACGGGATTTCAGCAGCGGCGGAATATTCGAGCCATGCGGCGTATGGCAGTTCGTGCAGTCCTCGACCACCGGCTGGTGCTCCCACAGGAACGGGCCGCGCTTTTCGGCATGGCACGTCGTGCAGGTCTCGGTCACCGTGGCCTTTTTCAGCAGGTACGGACCGGTCGAGCCGTGCGGATTGTGGCAATCGGAACAGGTCACCTTGCCTTCGCCGATCGGGTGGTGGGAGACCTTGTGGATGTCGACGCGCCGGTCCTTGTGGCAGGTCATGCAGACTTCCGCCTGGGTCAGCCTGTCGCGCACCGGATCGACGGCGCTGTGCACCTTGTGGCAATCGTTGCATGCCAGGCCGTTGACCTGATGCGCGCTTCCGTCCCAATGGGTGCGCTGGGTCCCCTCGTGGCAGGCAAGACAGATGGCGGAGCGGTCACTCGCGGCAGACTTCGGATAGTCGTGCTTGTTGAACATCACATCCGGCGGCGGAATGCCCTTGCCGGTCTTGTCGCCGGCCAGATGCTTTTCGCTCGGGCCATGGCAGGACTGGCAGGTCGGGGTCCGCGCATCGCCCTTGACGCCGTGCGGCGTCTGGTAGATCGACAGAATCGGCTTCGCCTCGTTTTCGTCGTGGCACCGGGTGCACTTGGCGTCTTGCGCCAGCGCGTCCGCTGCCGTCGCGGCGGACGACTGCACCGAAGCCGAGTGATTGGTACCCAGGTCGGGAAGCTGTATGGGCGGGCTGCCGGCCGATGCCGGGGCAACCCAGCTGGCGAGGATCAGGACGGCTCCAATGGCGAGTCTCTTTAGGAAATACATTTATCGGGTCCCTTCCTGCTTATCGATGGGGATATTCAAGTTCCGCCGGGCCCGGTTTTCCGCACGATCCAATGGCTGGCCGACGTCGACTTGAACCTCAGTTGGCAATTCAACTGTGCAACCGGCAACCGGCATGGCGCGGACGCAGGTGCGCCGCGCCGGGCAGGCCCTAGAGCGAGAGAATCCAGTCCACCAGGTTCTTGATCTGCGCCGTGTCGTTGGCCGGATCCGTCTTGATGATCTTGTGATGCACCTGGCTGCCGTCGGCGAGCTTGACCATCTCGCCGGAGGTCAGATGGTGCATCAGCTGCGCCTCGGCATCGGGTTTGCCCTTGTACTTGTCCGCGACCTTCTTCCAGCCGGGACCGTCCTTGTCGCGCGTGATGGCGTGGCACTTGAAGCAGTTGTTCGTCCTGGCCAGGGTCCTGGCGGCATCCTGGTCGACGGCACGGGCCGCGGGAACGAACGCGAGAACGGCGAGGCCGGCAGTGACGATGGCGGCCAGCACGGAGCGTGGGATCGGTGTCATGTTTTTTGCCTTGTGGACGGGTTGCCTGTTGAATGACCCATGGCCGTTCCGGAAATGGCCATAAACACCGGTAAATTATGGGCGCGGGTATTCAGTCCAGCCATCGGAAGGCGATGAAATTGACCATAGGATTATTCCCATGGCATATCGGATTAATCCCATGGCTCATTCGAGTCATTTGATTTGATTTGCGCACGGATTCAAGCCGCCGTGAAAACCGCGGCAATCATTATCGAAAAACAGGAATCGGGCAGGCAGGCCGAATGGCCGGATCGACGCGACGGCTCCGGTTGTCCCGCTGGCGGAACCTGAAAACGCGCGCGCGTTTCGACGCCCCTCAGGCGCGCGCCTGGACCGGCCCACGCGCCGTGCGCCGGATCGCGGGCCGGCGGGCGTGCTGGCGAAACCGTTCCCCGGCGGGGCTCAGCCGGCCGCTGTCTGCGTCTTGCCCAGCGCCCGCAACCGCTTCTTCTCCGCCCTGCGCTCCCGGCGCGCCGCCTTGCGGAGCTTGCGATCGTGATTCCACAAATAGATCGCCGGGGTGCTGAGCAGGGTCAGCAGCTGCGACACCAGCAGGCCGCCGACGATCGCGATGCCGAGCGGCTGGCGCATCTCCGAACCGATGCCGAAGCCGATCGCCAGCGGCAGTGCCGCACCCATCGCCACCAACGTGGTCATGGTGATCGGACGGAAGCGCACCAGCGCGGCCTCGCGGATCGCCTCCGGGGCCGACAGGCCGCGTTCGCGTTGCGCGACCAGCGCGAAGTCGACCATCAGGATCGCGTTCTTCTTGACGATGCCGATCAGCATCAGGATCGCGATGATCGCCATCAGTGAAAGCTGCGTCTGCGTCACCAGCATCGCCAGGAACGCGCCGGCGCCGGCTGCCGGCAGCGTGGACAGGATGGTCAGCGGATGGCCGAGGCTTTCGTAGAGGATGCCGAGCACGATGTACATCGCCAGGATCGAGCCGAGCAGCAGCACCATGCCGTTGGACTGGGCCTGCTGCAGGCGCTGGTTGGCGCCGGTGAAGTCCACGTGGATGCCGCCCGGCAGACCGGCCGCGAGCGCCGCCTGCTTCACCAGCGCGATGCCGCGATCCTGCGGCACGCCCTTGGCGAGGTTGTAGGTGATGGTGGCCGCTTCCATCTGGTTGTGGTGGCGGATGCGGATCGGGCTGATGCCCGGTTTCAGCCGCGCCAGCGCGGACAGCGGGATCATCCGGCCCTGCTCGTTGCGCACGCGGATATTCAACAGCGCCTGCGGACCGAGGCTTTCCGCCGGATCGGCGCTGAGCACCACCGCGTACTGGTTGATGTCGGAATAGATCTGCGACACCTGGCGCTGGCCGAACGAGTCGTACAGGGCCGAATCGATCGCGCCCAGGCTCACGTGCAGGCGCGCCGCGGCCTCGCGGTCGACCTGCAGCTGCTGCTGCTTGCCGACCTGGTCGAAGTCGCTGCCGACGTCGCGGAATTGCTTGACCGTGCGCATCTGCTGCACCATCTTCAGCGCCCATGGCTGCAGGTCGCCGCCATTGCTGCTGGCCAGCTGGAATTCGTACTGGCCGCCCTTGTCGCCGCTGCCGCCGCCGCCGAGGAACTGCACCGAGCGGACTTCGATCTCCACGTCGGGCAGCGCATCGAACCGCTTGGACAGCCGCTCGATGATCTGCTGGCTCGTTTCGGACCGCTCGCCCGGGCCGCTGCCGCGCGGTTTCAGGTCGACGAACATCTGCGCACTGTTGCCCACGGCGCCGCCGCCGCCGTTGCCGCCGAGCATGGTGAGCGTGTCGCGCACGGTCGGGTCGGCCTGCATGATGCGGATGACCTGCTGCGCGCGTTCGGCCAGCACCGTGGGCGCGATATTGGCATCGGCGCGAATCTGCAGCTGCAGCTGGCCGGTGTCCTCCTCGGGCATGAAGCTGCCGCCGGCCGTCTTGACCACCGCGATCGCGAGCACGCCGGTAAGGATCAGCAGGATCAGCGGCTGCCAGCGCATGATCCGCCGATGGTGCAGCGCCCAGTCCAGCGCGCGCTCGTACAGGCGCAGCAGGCCGCGATCGAAACGCTCCGCGGCCTGTTCCAGCCGCCCCGGCGGTTTGCGCACGGCGGTTTCATGCTTGAGCAATCGACCGCACAGCGCCGGGGTGAGCGTCAACGAGACGATCGCCGAGATCACCACCGCGGCGGTCAGCGTCACCGAAAACTCGCGCAGCAGCATCACCAGCATGTTGTTGCCGAACAGCAGCGGCGCGAAGACCGCCACCAGCGACAGCGTGATGGAGACCACCGTGAAACCGATCTCGCCGACGCCGGTCAGCGCCGCCTCCAGCGGCGGCATGCCGTGTTCCATGTGGCGCACGATGTTCTCGATCACCACGATCGCGTCGTCGACCACGAAACCGATGCACAGCACCAGCGCCACCAGCGACAGCGTATTGAGGGTGTAGTCGAGCATCCACATCACCACGAAGGCGCCGGCCAGCGACAGCGGCACGCTGAGCATCGCGATCAGCATGGGCCGCGACCGGCGCAGGAACACCGCCATCACCAGCGCCACCAGCGCGATCGAGATCAACAGCGCCACCTCGACCTCGCGCAGGGCCGACTTGGTGGTCTGGGTGAGATCGAATACCGGGGTGATCTTGATATTCGCCGGCAGCGACGCGGCCAGCTGCGGCAGCCTGGCGCGGATCGCCGCTACCGTGGCCACCGCGTTGGCCCCCGGCCGCTTGGTGATCTGCAGCCCGACCGTGCGCGCGCTGCCGGTGCCGATGCCGGAAAACCACGCCGCCTGGTACTGGTCCTGCTGGCCGCCGTAGACCTTGGCCACGTCGGACAGCCGCACCGGCGTACCGTTCTTCATCGCGATCAGCAGGCGGGCGAACTGCGCCGGTTGCTGCAGGCCATCGGTCGCGGTCACCGTCGTCTGCGTGCGACCGTCGCTCAGCGTGCCCTGCGGCGAGGTGACGTTGGCCGCGCGCAGGGCATTGGCGACATCGTTGGCGGTGAGTCCCTTGGCCGCCAGTGCATTGCTGTCCAGCTCGATCCGCACCGCGTGCGGCGTGCCGCCGAACACCTGGACCTGGGCCACCCCGTCGATCTGCGCCACGGCGGGCTTGAGCAGCGTGTCGGCGAGGTCGAACAACTTGTCCTGCGGCAGCCCGGTCGATGTCAGCGTGATGAACAGGATCGGGATCTGCGAGGTATCGAACTTGAAATACTGCGGCGGCGAGGGCATGCCCGAGGGCAGGTCGACGGCAGCCGCGTTGATCGCCGCCTGCACGTCGCGCGCGGCGCTGTCGGCGGTGCGGCTGAAATTGAAACGCACCATCACCGAGGCACCGCCCTCGCGGGCATTGCCGTACATCTCGTCGATGCCCGGGATCTGTCCCAGGTGGCGCTCCAGCGGCGCCAGCACGGTGTTGGCCATGGTCTGCGCGCTGGCCCCGGGCTGGTTCGCCACCACGTAGACGCCGGGGAAATCCAGCGACGGCAGCGCGGCCACGCCGAGCAGCAGGTAGGCGCTGATGCCGGCAAGAATCAGGCCCAGCGCCAGCAGCGACGTGCCGACCGGGCGGCGGATCATCGGCGCAAAGATGTTCATGGCGCCTCCGTGACCGGCCGGCAGGGCGGCATGTCGCGAATCGCGGCGAACAAGGTGGGCGCGGCAGGGGCCAGAGTCTCGATCATGCGGGCTTTATGCCAGTTGTCGCGCTCCGGCGTATGTGCCTGAAGTCCACACCGTGTCGAAAGGCACGGGGCGGGCCGTTGCATGGAAGCGATGCAACGGCTCCGTGGAGCCCAGCCTGTGGACGATGCTTTTTTGCCAGTGCTGGAACAAGAACATCGCCCACAGGGTGGGCTCCTATGGGGTTTATCCGTGCGCGGCGGGGCTGTAGCGCAGGGTCAGGTACCAGGTGCGGCCGAGCTGGTTGAAGAAGTACGCCGTTTCGTAATGGTGCGCGAAGGCGTTGGACAGCCGCGCCTGCACCTGCCAGGCCGGGGCGAACTGGTAGCTGGCACGAAACGCCA
The DNA here is from genome assembly GCA_028873095.1 of Pseudomonadota bacterium. Lineage (GTDB taxonomy): Bacteria > Pseudomonadota > Gammaproteobacteria > Xanthomonadales > Rhodanobacteraceae > Rhodanobacter. The sequence goes on from JAGWMU010000048.1 coordinate 12,174, forward strand.
CGGTGCTGTAGCCGCCCAGGCGATGGCTGTTGGCGAGATCGTCGTAGCTGCGGCCGGCGGCATACAGCGTGCCGCCGATGCCGAACGCGCCGAACCGCCGGTCCAGGTCGATCCGGGCAGTGCGCTCCGGACGCCGCGGCAGCAAGTGGCCGTTGTCCGCGCCGCCGCGGCTCAGCGGCTGCTGCAGCGTGAGGTAGCCCTGCACACGCCAGCCATCGAGATTCGTACCCAGCTGGCCTTCCACGCCGCGGATCCGTGCCCGATCGACGTTCTCCGGAAAGTAGTTGCTGTCCAGCGTGATCAGTTGATCGATCCCGGTCTGATACGCGTTCAGGGCCCAGTTCCAGCCATCGAGCTGCTGCGCGAGGCCGAGTTCGCTGCTGTGTGACTTCTCCGGCTTCAGGTCCGGATTGGCCGAGGGAATCCCGAAGAACGGCGGATAGTAGAGATCGTTGAAGGTCGGCGCGTGGAATGCCGTGCCGTAGCTGGCGGTCAGCCGCAGGCCGTGCGCGAAACGATAACCCCAGGCCGCGGCGCCGGTGGTGTGATCGCCGAACTGCTGGTTGTGGTCCCGCCGCAGGGACAGCTGCACTTCGTTGCGGCCGAAACTGCCCTGGTACTGCGCATAGCCGCCGGTGTCGTCGCGGTTGCTGGCCAGGTAGCCGGTGCTGCTGCCGACGTGCTCCTGCTGATAGTCCACGCCCACGGTCAGCAACTGGTCCGGCGCCAACGCGATGTCGTTCTGCCACGACGCCTGGTTGCGCCGCGAGTTGGTGAAGCCGGTCGGCGTGCGCGGGTAGTAGGTGCCGTAGTAGGTGCCCTGGTAGGAGGTGTTCGACAGATCCCTGCTCTGCCCGGCGTTCAGCGTGACTTGCCACGCCGGCAGCGGCGAGAAGCTCAGCCGCGCGCTGACGACCCGCTGCTCGTTGATGGCCCGGTTGCCGCCGTAGGGGCTGCCGGTGTATTCGACGTCGTTCTTGCTGCGCAGCCAGTCCAGCGCCAGTTCGGTGCCGTTGTCCCAGCGGTAGCCGCCGTTCGCCGCGCCGTTCCAGTTGCGGAAGGCGTCCGGCCGCGGATCGTCGACGAAGCAGCCCGCACCCGCCTCCGCCGCGCCCAGCCGGCAGGCCGGAATGCCGCTGGTGTACTGGCCGCCCAGGCTGAGGTTGTACCAGGCGTGCCTGTCGCCGCCGGACAGGCCGGCCTCACTGCCGAACAGGCCATGGCTACCGGCGGTCGTGCTCAGCGACGGCGCGAGGCCGCCATTGCGCTGGCCGTGGCGGGTGAAGATCTGGATCACCCCGCCGATGGCGTCCGCGCCGTACAGGCTCGAACGCGGGCCGCGCACGATCTCGATGCGTTCGATCTGCTCGACCGGGATCTGCTCCAGCGACGCCAGCCCGGCCGTCACCGAGCCGATCCGCATGCCGTCGATCAGCACCAGCGTGTGGGTGGAGTTGGTGCCGCGCAGGAACAGCGAAGTCTGCTCGCCGAGGCCGCCGGCCTGGGCGAAGGTGACGCCGGGCAGGCCGGCCAGCAGATCGGCCACCGAGGCCGGCTGCAGCCGCTCGATGTCGGCCCGGGTGATCACCGTGACCGATGACAAGGCGTCGTCGGCGCTGATCGCGGTACGCGTGGCGGTGACGATCACCGGCGCCAGCGCATTGGCGCGGCCCGGATTGCCCGGATCGGAAACGCCCTGGTCGGCCGCCTGCGCGGCCATCGTGCAACCGAGCAGCGCCGCTGCCAGCAAAGTCTTGTTCATGTCTTTCCCTCGGCCGCGCACCCGCGCACGGCTCATGTGGCCAATGAGCTGGCAACCGACGGAAGGAAGACGGAACGACGGGCTGAGGGAAGCGCCACGGCACGTGGTTCAGCCTCGCCCACCGCGAGCCACCAGGAATCGTCCAGGCCGGTCTCCGGGCTCGCGGGTGGCCACGGTGTGTCCGTGTGCCTCGAACGACGCCTTCCCGTGCCGTGCACAGTGGCGTTCGCCGCTCGAAAAACTCGCTTACCGTTGCGGGGGCAGCGCCGGCCTTGCGGTGCGACAAGCGCACTGCGCACCGGCTTCCCGTTTCATCCCTTGGGCGACGAGCCCGTCGGGACACCTGAACCCCGGCAGTGTAGCGGCGGGCGGCTGTCCGGGCAATGCGCCGGCTTGAATGCCGGGGGACGTGCTCACGGAATACCTGTGCGGGCATCCATCGCCCGCCGCTCAATCGGTCTGCAGTTCGGCGACGAAATCATAGATGTCGCCGCGGTACCAGGAACTGGTGAATTCGACCACCCGGCCGTCATCCAGAAAACTGCGCCGCTCGATGCTCAGCCCCGCGCTGCCCGTCGCCACGTGCAGCAACCGCGCCTGATGGGCATTGAGCGACACCGCGCGCAGGCGCTGCAGCGCCCGGCGCGGGCGGCAGTTGAGTTTTTCCAGGGCCTCGTACAGCGAGTCGTGCACCAGCATGGGATCGGGCAGCAGGCTGGCCGGCACCACGCTGCGCTCGATCGCCAGCGGCTCGTCCTGGCCGTAGCGCACCCGATGCAGCCGCACCACCAGCGAGCCCGGCGACAGGTTCATCGCCATGGCTTCTTCCGGCGTCACTTCGCCGATGACGCGCTCGAAAAATTCCGAACGCGGGCGCAGGCCGCGCTCGCGCAGATCCTCGGTGAAACTGGTCAGCCGCGACATCGGCTTGACGATGCGTTCGGCGATGAAGGTGCCCGCTCCGTGGCGCTGGGTCAGCAGGCCCTCCTCGACCAGCCCGGCGATCGCCTTGCGCACGGTGACCCGCGACAGCTTCAGCACCTGCGACAGATCGCGCTCGCTGGGCAGCGCCTGCCCCGGTTCGATGTCGCGATGGGCGACCACATTGCGGATCGCCCGCCGCAGCCGCAGGTAGGCCAGCGGCTGGTGGGTGGCCGGGTCCTGGCAGATCCGGCGATATTCGTCGAGCAAAGCAGTTTCCATTGTTACTAAACATACCAATACCAATCCACTTGCGCAATCGCCGCGCGCACTCCCCTGCAAGCGGATGCGACAGCCGGCTCAAGTCAACTGGAGCGCGACCTCGCGGCGCCAGGCCAGGGTCCGCGGCCGCCCCCGGTCTGGCCTTTGTGGTATTTCACTGGTACTCTTGCGGCGAGCTCGGGCAGTCGCGCATCGGCCACTGCCTGCCATCCGGCATCGTGTCGAGGACAACGTGTGACTGCATCTTCCCAAGTGGTCGAGCTGTTCGACCTGGTCATTTTCGGCGGGACCGGCGATCTGGCCGTGCGCAAGCTGCTGCCGGCCCTGTTCCATCGTTTCACCGACGGGCAGATCCCGGCCGGCAGCCGGATCGTCGGCATCGCCCGCGAGGCGCTGGACGACGCCGGTTACCGTGCGCTGCTGCGCAAGGCGCTGGTCGCCTCGGACGGCAGCCTCGGCGCCGAGCAGCTCGACACCTTCCTGCAGCTGGTCGCCTACCGGTCGCTGGACGCGCGCAAGGCCGACGGCTGGGACGACTTCGCCGCGCTGATCGGCGGGCAACCCGACCACGTCCGGGTGTTCTACCTGTCCACCTCGCCGGAATTGTTCGTCGACATCTGTGCGCGGCTTGGCCAGTACGGGCTCAATCAAGGCGCCTCGCGGGTGGTGCTCGAAAAGCCGGTCGGCCGCGACCTCGCCAGCGCGAACCAGATCAACGACGACGTCGGCCGCGTATTCGACGAGTCGCAGACGTACCGCATCGACCATTACCTCGGCAAGGAAACGGTGCAGAACCTGCTCGCGCTGCGCTTCGGCAACGCGCTGTTCGAACCGTTGTGGAATGCCGGGCACATCGACCACGTGCAGATCACCGTGGCCGAGACGATCGGCGTCGGCCATCGTGCCGCCTACTACGACCGCGCCGGCGCGTTGCGCGACATGCTGCAGAACCACATGCTGCAGCTGCTGTGCATGGTGGCGATGGAGCCGCCGTCCTCGCTGTCGCCCGACGCGGTGCGCGACGAGAAATTGAAAGTGCTGCGCGCCCTCAAACCCATCGACGACAGCAATGCCGCCCTGCTCACCGTGCGCGGCCAGTACCGCGCCGGCGTGGCCGAAGGCGCCAGCGTGCCCGGCTACCCGGACGAACTGGGCAACGCCAAGTCGAACACCGAGACCTTCGTGGCGCTGAAGGCGGAAATCGCCAACTGGCGCTGGGCCGGCGTGCCGTTCTACCTGCGCACCGGCAAGCGCCTGCCCAACCGGGTGTCCGAAATCGTGGTCGTGTTCAAGGCGGTGCCGCATTCGATCTTCGATCCGTCCACCGGCTCGCTGGCGCAGAACCGGCTGGTGCTGCGCCTGCAGCCGGACGAAGGCGTCAAGCTGTGGCTGACCATCAAGCATCCCGGTCCCGGCGGCCTGCGCCTGCGCCACGTGCCGCTGGACATGAGTTTCGCCGAAGCGTTCGGCGTGCAGCAGCGCGATGCCTACGAACGGCTGTTGCTGGACGTGGTTCGCGGCAATCCCACCCTGTTCATGCGCCGCGACGAGGTGGAGGCCGCATGGCGCTGGGCCGACCCGATCCTTGCCGCATGGGGCGCCAGCGGCGTGCCGCCGAAACCGTATGCCGCCGGCAGCTGGGGCCCGAGTGCCGCGGTGGCGCTGATCGAACGCGACGGCCGCACCTGGCACGACGACAGTGAATAGCCGGCGTCGTTCGCTGCCGCCCGCGCCGGCGCAGGCGGCATGTTTTCACCCAGCTGCCGGCCGCGCACGCACCGACAGTTGACTGCTTCGCTCGCCATGACTTCCATCTCCGCCCCCTCGAATGTCACCACACGCACTTTCGCCGATGGCCGCGCCCAGGCCCGGGCGCTGGCCACCGAAGTCGCCGACCGCCTGCGCGGCGCGCTGGCGGAACGTGGCCGTGCCGTGCTCGCCGTCTCCGGCGGCAGTACCCCGAAGGGATTCTTCGCCCAGCTCTGCGGCGAACCGCTGGACTGGGCGAAGGTGCACGTTACCCTGGTCGACGAACGCTGGGTGCCGGACAGCGACGAGCGCTCCAACGCGCGGCTGGTGAAATCACTGCTGCTGCAGCACGCGGCCAGCGCGGCGTCCTTCATTCCGCTGTACACCGGTGCGGCGACGCCGGAGGCCGGACTGGCCGATGCCGCCGCGCGCATCGACGCGCTGCCGCAGCCATTCGATGTGGTCGTACTGGGGATGGGCGACGACGCCCACACCGCCTCGTTCTTTCCCGGCGGCGACCATCTGGCCGACGCGCTCGATCCGGAAGGCCGTGCCCGCGTACTGCCGATGCGCGCGCCGGCTGCCGGCGAGCCCCGCATCACGCTCACCCTGCCGGCCTTGCTGGACACCCGGGCGCTGTATCTGCTGGTCAGCGGCGAGCGCAAGCGCGCGCTGCTGGACGCCATCCGGCGGAATCTGGATGCGGCCCGCGACTACCCGGTGCGCGCCGTGCTGACCCAGCAGCGCGTGCCGGTGGCGGTCTACTGGTGCCCGTGATGCGCCGCCGCCCCCGAATCCCCGACCGCCCCTGCCGCACCGCCGGGTGCGGACGTTACCCCGGAGTTACCGCATGACTGCCCTGCATCCCGTCGTCGCCGAAGTCACCGAACGCCTGCGCCAGCGCAGCCGCGAAACGCGCAGCGCCTATCTGCGCCGGATCGACGCCGTTGACCGCAGCGGCCCGCAGCGCGAGCACCTGTCCTGCGGCAACCTCGCCCACGGCTTCGCCGCCTGCGGCAGCGACGACAAGGCCGCGCTGCGCAGCGGCCACCGCGCCAACCTGGCGATCGTCACCGCGTACAACGACATGCTCTCCGCGCACCAGCCGTACGAGCGCTACCCCGCGCTGAT
>JAGWMU010000049.1 GCA_028873095.1 Pseudomonadota bacterium
TGCCAGCCTCGGCTCGCGCCCTGACGCTAACGCAGATTGCGAAGATCCAATGATCCCTTGATCCGGACATTTACTGAAATGCCTTCGTGCCGCCGCCTCCCTGTGAGGCGGCGGCATCTTATTGACGACAAGCATGTCGTCCGGCTCATGCGACTCACCCAGAGCAGGATCAAGCCACTCGCCGTTGCAAGCTATACTGCTGCGCGCGCCCGACACCCAGGATATTCCCCATGCAACACGCCGGTGGCCCCTTTCGTATCTTCGTGGCATCCGCTGCTGCTGTCGTACCGATCGCCATTGCCGCCTTGCTGGCATTTCTGGTTTACAACGCATGGCCGGCGATCCATTTCAACGGCTGGGGCTTCCTCACCGGGAACGTTTGGAATCTTGGCAACCAATACGGCGACACGGTCACCGTTCGGGGTACAGAAGTGCTGCCCGGCGCATCTTTCGGTATCCTGTTCCTGATCGCTGGCACGTTGACCAGTTCGATCATAGCCTTGCTGCTGGCCATCCCCATCGGCATGGGAGCAGCAGTTTTTCTGGCCGAGGCCATACCTGCAAGACTGCGCGAACCGGCATCCATGCTGGTGGAACTGCTTGCTTCCGTACCCAGCGTGGTCTTCGGTCTCTGGGGTTACGTGGTGCTCATACCTTTTGCTTCGCAATACATTTATCCGCATATGGCCCATGTACTGGGGTTCATCCCGTTTTTCTCCGGCCCGACCCGCAATGGCTACGGCCTTCTGACCTCGGGGATCGTGCTGGCGTTGATGGTCGTGCCCCTGATCACGTCGAACATGCGAGAAGCCGTGATGGCCACCCCCAAGGAGCTGCGCGAGGCAGGACTAGCTACCGGCGCCACCCGCTTCGAGGTGATGCGGCGCATTATCATTCCGCGACTGCGACTGCCGCTCATCGGCGTCAGCACGCTGGCGCTCGGACGCGCGCTTGGAGAAACCATGGCCGTGCTGATGGTCAGCGGCAATGCCGTCAACGGTCTTCCGCGAAACATCTACAGCTCGATTTCGACCATGGCCGCCTTCATGGTGTCGCAGCTGGACAGCGCCCTGCAAGATCCGTCAGGCATGGCCGTCAACAGCATTACGGAGATCGGCCTGATTCTGCTGCTGATCTCCATGCTGGTGAACGGCGTGGCGCGCATGCTGGTTTCCCGGTTGCAGATACTGTGAATACGTCAAACAACCCGCTCACCGCCAAGCAAAAGCAAGTCAGCCGCCTGCTTTATTTGCGGCGGCGCCTGTTCAATGCGGCCGGCTGGGCTCTATTCGGCCTGTTCTTCGCACTGCTCGCCTTTGCGTTGCTGGATATCGTGGGCACAGTGATTCACCGGGGATTCTCCGCGCTCAGCCTGCAACTTTTCACGGAACCTACCAACGGGGTCAGTGGTGGTTTGCTCAATGCCATCACCGGCACTTTGCTGCTGACGCTCGGATCGTTGATCCTGGCAGCGCCCATTGGCGTGTTCGCAGGTATCTATGTGGCTGAATACAAAACCAGTCCATTCGCACGGGGCGTTCGCTATCTGTCGGATGTCATGGTGGGGGTGCCTTCGATCGTCTTCGGCCTGTTCGGCTACCTCACCATGGTGACTTGGCTGGGCTGGCAGTTTTCGTTGCTTGCCGGTTGCATCACCTTGGCGCTGATGATCATTCCCTACATCCTGCGCACGACCGAACTTGCCTTTCGCGGCGTGGCGCCCGAGCTGCGCGAAGCCGCCTATGCATTGGGTGCAAACCACAGCACTGTGGCCATGCGGGTGATCATGCGTTCGTGTCGGCAAAGAGTGCTAACGGGGATATTGCTGGCGATGGCGATCTCGATGGGCGAGACCGCGCCGTTGATCTATACGGTCAATTGGTCGAACTTCGTCTGGGGCGGCAATTTGACGCACGAACCAGTGGCTTACCTTACATACGTCGTATGGTCATTCATCAATCAACCATTTGACAGCGCGCACGCCTTGGCTTACGCGGCCGCACTGCTGATTACACTCCTGGTTCTGCTCATTACGGTGACGGCCCGGTTGATCCTATCGTACTTCTCCCCCCATCAATCCCACTGAACCGTTGCGCCGGAATTCAAGCTCATGAACGACATCAGCCTCACACCCGGTGATTTGAGTATTGCAGCATCCGCCAGCCGTCCAATCCCGAGCGCAGAGCCCGAACCTGAAACCAAAGTCGAGATCAAAAACCTTTCGTTTTATTACGGCAATTACAAGGCCATCAAGAATATCTCGATGTCCCTGTATACGAATCAGGTCACCGCGTTCATCGGACCATCCGGCTGCGGCAAGTCCACGCTGCTTCGCGTGCTCAACCGCATTTACGACCTGTACCCTCACCAGCGGGCCGAGGGCTCGGTGCTGCTTGATGGCGAAAATATCCTCGATCCGAGACAGGATCTGAATCTTTTGCGCGCCCGCATCGGCATGGTGTTCCAGAAGCCGACGCCGTTCCCCATGTCGATCTACGACAATATCGCTTTCGGCATCCGTCTCTACGAAAAAATCAGCAAGTCGGATATGAACGACCGGGTCCAGAGTGCGCTGCAGCGGGCTGCACTGTGGGACGAGGTCAAGGACAAGCTGCAACAGAGCGGTTTCAGCCTGTCTGGCGGTCAGCAACAACGGCTCTGCATCGCCCGGACAATCGCGGTGCGCCCTTCGGTACTGTTGCTGGACGAACCAGCCTCGGCACTTGATCCGATAGCGACTGGTCGCATCGAGCAGCTGATCGAGGAGCTGAAGTACGATTACACCATCGCCATCGTCACGCACAATATGCAACAGGCTGCACGGGTGTCCGATCGCACGGCATTCGTTTACATGGGCGAACTCATCGAGGTCGATTCCACGGAAAAAATCTTCACCAAACCCGGCAACAAGCAAACCGAAGACTATATTACCGGCCGTTTTGGCTGAGCGTCTTCGCCTTCTTGCCCAGCCGGAACTGACATACGCCGCTCCCCCACGACCCAGGTGAGACACCATGAGCCACAGCGAACACATCATCAAGAGCTATGACAGCGAACTGCTCAGGCTGACTGGTGAAATCGTCCGTATGGGCGAGTTGTCTATCAGCCAGTTGGAGGCAGCAATCGATGTCGTTGAGCGCCGTGATGAACGTGCCGCACGGCGTGTCGTGGAAAACGACGAAGCCATCGACGCACTGGAGCAGGAAATCGGTCACGACGTGGTACGTCTCTTTGCGCTACGTTCACCGATGGCCGGCGACCTGCGCAACGTGTTTGCCGCCCTGCGCATCGCGGCCGACATCGAACGCATCGGCGACTACGCCGCCAACGTGGCCAAGCGCTCGATTCCGCTGTCGATGGTGCCGCCGATACCGCCGACCAAGGGCCTGGACTACCTTGCCGAACTGGCGGCCGAGGAAGTGCGCGACGTGCTGAAGGCCTATCACGAGCAGAATGCCGAGCGTGCCTACCAGGTATGGAAGGACGACGCCGAGTTGGACGAGGCCTACACCGGCTACTTCCGCCAGTTGCTCACCTACATGATGGAAGATCCGCGCAACATCACGCCATGCACGCACCTGCTGTTCATGGCCAAGAACATCGAGCGGATCGGCGACCACGCCACCAATATCGCCGAAAGCGTGTGGTATCAGGTGCATGGCGAGCCACTCACCAAGCAGCGGCCCAATCGCGATCTGACCTCGAGTCCGGAGTCAGTGAATCTCGGCGAAAAGCCCGCCAAGTAGTCCCCCGCTGCCGGGCCTGGTGCCGGCAGCAGCGACGGGAGGCGGCGGCCGGCAGTCCCCGGTCCGCGCCCTCTCGCTGGCGGCAATTGACGACGATACGGCGGCCATGCCCGTGCAGGCAGGCATCGGTTGATGCATCAGGCCGGCGTCGCTGCAGCCGGCATGCGGCGGCCCGCGGGGAAGCGGGTTTGCCAACCCCGATCCGCCCAACCCCGATGAGGAGCGCTGAATTGGTCGGGGCGGCGAGATTCGAACTCGCGACCACTACACCCCCAGCGTAGTGCGCTACCAGACTGCGCTACGCCCCGACGATACAGCGAGCATGCATTCTAACAGAATCCCGGCGGTCGCCGGAAGCCGTTCGTTCCGATCAACGCCGAAGCAGCAGCAGAACTTCTTCCAGCTCCATCCGCACCTGACGCACGATCTGGTGCGAGATGCTCGCTTCCATCCGCGCCTGCGGGCCTTCCAGCCGCGCACGCGCACCGCTGATCGTGAACCCTTCGTCGTACAGCAGCGAACGTATCTGCCGTATCATCAATACGTCGTGGCGCTGGTAATAGCGGCGATTGCCACGGCGCTTCACCGGATTGAGCGCGGGAAACTCCTGCTCCCAGTACCGCAGCACGTGGGGTTTCACGCCGCACAACTCGCCGACTTCACCGATGGTGAAGTAGCGTTTGGCCGGAATCGCCGCCAGCTCGGTGTTATTCCCTTGATCCAGCATATCCTTCGACCCTTGCCTTGAGTTTCTGCCCTGGTCGGAATGTCACCACGCGCCGGGCCGAGATGGGAATCTCTTCACCGGTTTTCGGATTGCGCCCCGGTCGCTGATTTTTCAAGCGCAGATCGAAATTGCCGAATCCGGACAATTTCACCTGCTCGCCCTTTTCGAGCGCTTCGCGAACCACCTCGAAATAGGCGTCCACGAATTCCTTCGCCTCGCGCTTGTTGAGCCCTACGTCGAGGAAAAGCCGCTCGGCCATTTCCGCCTTGGTCAGCGCCATCTCATCCTCGCAGCTTTGCCTTGCATGTTTGTTCCAACGCAGCTATCGCTTCTCGTATGCAACGGTCCGCGTCTTCATCGGTAAGGGTGCGTGAAGCGTCCTGCAAAATCAAGCCCATAGCGAGACTTTTTCTGCCCGCCTCGACCCCCTTGCCGCTGTACCGGTCAAACAGCCGCAGCTCTTTCAGGTGCATGCCAAGGGTGGCGCGAACGACCTGTTCAATTTGTGACCAGCTGATCTCTTCCGGCAAGTCCAGGGCAATGTCGCGGCGCACCGAGGGAAAATGCGGAACCGCTTGCGCCTGCGGCAGCCGCCGCGCCAGCACCGGCTCCAGCGCCAATTCCAGCACGTGCACGTCGGCCCCCAGGTCCAGCGCCCGGGCCAGCTGCGGATGCAGCGCACCAAGATAACCCACCGTGATGCCATCACGGGTGACGCGCGCACCGCGCCCGGGATGCAGCCAGCCCGGCAACTGGTCGGCCTGCACCGACCAGCGCTGGGGCTCGCCGCCCCAGGCGATCAATGCATCCAGGTCGCCCTTGAGATCGTGGAAATCCAGCAACCGGGGAGACTCGCCCCACTGCTCCGCGCGCGCATGGCCGCAGGCGACGATGGCCAGGCTGGGCGTTTCCATCGGGGGATCGGCTTGTTGAAAAGTCCGGCCAGGGATGGCCGGTTCTTCGCGCAGGGACGCGCCTTGTCGAAGTGTCCGGCCAGGGATGGACGCGCCTTGTTGAAATACCCGCGCGACCTCGAACAACCGCACCCTTTCCTGCTGGCGGGCGCGATTGTGCCGCAATGCCTCGATCAGGCCCGGCAGCAGCGACGGCCGCATCACCGCCAGGTCAGCCGACAGCGGATTGGCCAGGGACACCAACTGCTCGGTGAAGCCCCAGCGCGCCAGCAGATCCGCCGCCACGAAGGACAGGTTCACCGCCTCGTGGTAGCCGCGCGCGGCCAGTTGTTCGCGCAGCGCCAGTTCGCCGATGCGCGATTCCGGTTCGATCGCCAGTGCGAGTGCGCCAGCGGGCGAGTGCGTGGGAATGTTGTCGTAGCCGAAAATGCGCGCGACTTCCTCGATCAGGTCCTCCTCGCGCTCGATGTCGAAGCGGCTGCTCGGCGCGGTGACCTGCCAGCCGTCTGCCGTCGCGGTCACGCGCATGCCCAGCGCGGTGAAGATGCGCGCCACTTCGGCATCGGCCACGTCCACGCCCAGTACCCGCTTGAGCCGCAACCGGCGCAGCGCCACGGTCGTCGGCGGCGGCAGGTCGGCGAGGTTTTCCGCCTGCAGCACCGGCCCGGCCCGGCCACCGGCGATCGCCAGCAGCAACCCGCTGGCGCGCTCCAGCGCACGGCGCGGCAGCTCGGGATCGACACCGCGCTCGAAACGGTGCGAGGCATCGGTGTGCAGGCCGAGCTTGCGTGCGCGGCCCATGATCGCCGCCGGCGCGAAGTGCGCGGATTCCAGGAAGACGTTGCGGGTGGCGTCGGTGACGCGCGAGTCGTAGCCGCCCATCACTCCGGCCACGGCCAGGGCCTTGCGCTCGTCGGCGATCAGCACGAAACCTTCGTCCAGCTTCGCTTCGTTGCCGTCGAGCAGCTTGAGCGTCTCGCCGGCACCGGCATGGCGCACCACGATATCGCCCTGCAGCGCGTCGTTGTCGAATGCATGCAGCGGCTGCCCCAGCTCCAGCATCACGTAGTTGGTGATGTCCACGACCGCGCTGATCGGACGCAGGCCGGCGCGACGCAGGCGCTCGGCCAGCCACAGCGGCGTGCGCGCGGACGGATCGATACCCTCGACGATGCGGCCCAGATAGCGCGGCGCATCCTTGCCTGCCTGCAGCCGGATGCCGCGGCGCGCTTCGCTGGCCACCGGGGCATCGACCGGCGCCGGCAATTTCACCGCACCACCGAACAATGCGGCGACATCATGCGCCAGGCCGTACAGGCCCAGGCAATCGGGCCGATTCGGCGTGAGCTTCAACTCGATGCTGGCATCGGGCAACCCGAGGTAGTCGGCCAACGGCTGGCCGACCGGCGCATCGGGCGGCAATTCCAGCAGGCCCGACGCATCGGTGTCGATGCCCAGCTCCTTCGCCGAGCACAGCATGCCCGACGATTCGACGCCGCGCAGCTTCGCCGCCGTGATGGAAATGCCACCGGGCAGCGCCGCACCGACCCTTGCCAGCGGCACCTTGATGCCCACGCGCGCGTTCGGCGCGCCGCAGACGATCTGCAGCGGCTCGCCCGGCCCCGCGTTCACCCTGCATACCTGCAGCCGATCGGCCTCCGGATGCTTGCCGGCCTCGACGATCTCGGCCACCACGACACCGGCGAGACCATCGCCCAGCGGCGTAAGCTCTTCCACTTCCAGCCCGGCCATGGTCAGTGCATGGGCCAGTGCCGCCCGGTCGGCCTTGATGTCGACCAGCTCGCGCAGCCAGTTCTCGGAAAATTTCATGGGTTTGGTCCGGGAATAGGGAATCGGGAATAGAGAATCGGAATGCGCCGCGGCAACGGGAAAGTTCGTCGGAACGTGGATGGCTGACGCATGCCGTGCACGCTTGCAGCCATTCCCTGCCCTTTCCTCAAGCGAACTGCTTGAGGAAGCGCAGGTCGTTCTCGAAGAACGCGCGCAGGTCGGACACGCCGTAGCGCAGCATCGCGAAGCGTTCCACGCCCAAGCCGAAGGCGAAGCCGGTGTAGCGCTCCGGGTCGATGCCGCAGTTCCTCAGCACGTTCGGATGCACCATGCCGCAGCCGAGCACTTCCAGCCAGCGCGTGCTGCCGTCTTCGGCGTCCCAGCGGATGTCCACCTCGGCCGAGGGCTCGGTGAAGGGGAAGTAGCTGGGACGGAAACGCATCTCGAAATCGCGCTCGAAGAACGCGCGGATGAATTCGGACAGCGTGCCCTTCAGGTCGGCGAAGCTGGAAGTCTCGTCCACCAGCAGGCCCTCGATCTGGTGGAACATCGGCGAATGGGTCTGGTCCGAGTCGCTGCGGTAGACCTTGCCCGGCGCGATGATGCGGATCGGCGGCTGGCGGCCGGCCATCGCGCGGATCTGCACCGGCGAGGTGTGCGTGCGCAGCAGGCGGCCGTCGCCGAAGTAGAAGGTGTCGTGCATGGCGCGCGCCGGATGGTGCGGCGGGAAGTTCAGCGCCTCGAAGTTGTGCCAGTCGTCCTCGATCTCCGGACCGTCGGCGCGCTGGTACCCCAGCCGCGCGAAGATCGACGCGATGCGCTCCAGCGCACGGGTGATCGGATGGATGCCGCCACGCTCGCCGTCGCGTCCGGGCAGGCTGATGTCGAGCTTCTCGGAGGCCAGCCGGCGATCCAGCTCGACCTGCTCCAATCTCTGTTTGCGCCCCGCCAGGGCCTCGGCGAGCCGGTCCTTGACCTGGTTGACCTGCGCACCGCGCAGCTTGCGCGCATCCGGAGCCAGCGTGCCCAGCGTCTTCAGCGCAGCGGTGACGATGCCGCTCTTGCCCAGCAGCCCGACGCGCAACGCGTCGAGCGCCTCCAGCGTATCGGCCTTGTCGATATCGGCCAGCGCCTGCGCGGCGCGGCTTTCCAGCTCGTCCATAGAGATGCGCTCCCGGCTTTGCCCCCCTCTCCCCCGCGGGGAGAGGGCTGGGGTGAGGGGTCGCTCTTGCATTGCGCCCGCCATCAAAGCGGTTTCAACAAGGACGGGGCAAGCCCCGGACCCTCACCTCGATCCTTTCCCCAGGGGAGAGGAGGCAATCGCAAAGAGCGTTCATCCAAATAAAAACGGGGAGGAGGCGTTGGCCTCCTCCCCGCTTGCTTTACATCATATCGTGCCGGCGCCTGCGCACCCGACGATCAAGCGGCCAGGCTGGCCTTGGCCTTCTCGGCAATCACTCCGAACGCCTTGATGTCGTGCACGGCGATGTCGGCCAGCACCTTGCGGTCGACCGTGATGCCGGCCTTGCTCAGGCCATTGATCAGGCGGCTGTAGGACAGGCCGAACATGCGGGCGGCGGCGTTGATGCGCACGATCCACAGCGCACGGAACTGGCGCTTGCGCTGCTTGCGGCCGATGTAGGCATACTGACCGGCCTTGATGACGGCCTGGTTGGCAACCCGGAAGACCTTGCGGCGGGCGTTGTAGTAGCCCTTCGCGCGACCGATGATTTTCTTGTGGCGACGACGGGCGGTAACGCCACGCTTTACACGAGCCATGGTTTATCTCCTCGTCTTACAAGTACGGCAACATGCGCGCTACACCCTTGGTGTCGCACGCCTTGAGATGGTTCTTGGCACGCAGGCCACGTTTCTGCTTGGTCGACTTCTTGGTCAGGATATGCGACTTGAAGGCGTGACCGCACTTGATTTTGCCCGACGCGGTCTTGCGAAAACGCTTCGCCGCCGCCCGGTTGGTCTTGATCTTGGGCATGGTAATGATCCCTGATGGGGGGTAAGCCCCGTTTCTGACTGATCTGGCGGCAGCTTCGGGTCCCGCCCGGGATCCAGCCACGCTTTCCGTCCTGCCATGATCGGTTCACGACCCTTCCAGACGGGTCGAACCGACGATTATACGCAGTTCATGCAACCGACGCCAGTAGGAGCGCACCCTGTGCGCGATGCCGTAGGAGTCCGCTTGCGGGCGATGCTTTGCTTTCGGGACTCGCAAGAGCATCGCCCGCAAGCGGGCTCCTACAACAAACAGCATCTCCCGCGAGATGCATCGCGCACAGGGTGCGCTCCTACGGGAGAACGCGGGGACCCTGCCGGGCGCGCCTATTTTTTCTTCGGTCCGATCATCATCACCATCTGGCGCCCTTCCAGGCGCGGATAGGACTCGATCTGGCCGTTCTCGCCGACGTCTTCCTGGATCTTCTTCGCCAGGTTCTGGCCAAGATCCTGATGCGACATTTCGCGGCCGCGGAAGCGGATGGTTACCTTGACCTTGTCGCCCTCTTCGAGGAAGCGAAGCATGTTGCGCAGCTTGATGAGGTAGTCGCCCACGTCGGTGACCGGACGGAACTTCACTTCCTTGATCTCGACCTGCTTCTGCTTCTTCTTGGCGGCCTGCGCCTTCTTCTGGGCTTCGAACTTGAACTTGCCGTAGTCCATGATGCGGCAGACCGGCGGATCGCCGTTCGGCTGGATTTCGACCAGATCCATGCCGGCTTCCTGCGCCAGCGCCAGCGCCTCGTCGCGGGTGAGAATACCCAGCTGCTCCGCCTCGGCGCCGATCACGCGCACGCGCGGAACGCGGATTTCCAAGTTGCGACGATTACCCTTGTTGTCGGTGGTTGCGATACCACGATCCTCCAGAAGAAGTATTGATTAGACCGAACAGTGCTTTCAGCGCTGCGTCTCGGTCTGCAGACGTCCGATGAAGTCGGCCAGCGGCATGCTGCCCAGATCCTCGCCGGAACGGGTACGGACGGCAATGGTACCAGTCTCTTTCTCGCGGTCACCGACCACCAGCAGATAAGGCACTTTCTGCATTGCATGTTCGCGGATTTTATAGCCGACCTTTTCGTTGCGCAAATCGGACTGTACCCGGAAACCTTTGTCGACAAGGGCTTGCGTCACCTGGCTGGCGTAATCCCCCTGTGCATCGGTGATGTTGACCACCACCGCCTGCACCGGCGCCAGCCAGGCCGGCAGCAACCCGGCATGGTGCTCGATCAGGATGCCGATGAAACGTTCCATCGAACCGACGATCGCCCGGTGCAGCATCACCGGATGCCGTTTCTGCGACTGTTCGTCCACATATTCGGCGCCCAGGCGCTCGGGCATCATGAAATCGACCTGCATGGTGCCGACCTGCCAGGCGCGGCCGATCGAGTCCTTCATGTGGTATTCGATCTTCGGACCATAGAACGCGCCCTCGCCCGGCAACTCCTCCCACTGCACGCCGGCCGCGGACAATGCCGTGCGCAAGGCGGCCTCGGCGCGATCCCAGACCTCATCGCTGCCGATGCGCTTGTCGGGACGCAGCGCGATCTTCAGGCCGATGTCCTGGAACCCGAAGTCGGCGTAGACCTGCATCGCCTGGCGGTGGAACGCGGTGACCTCCGACTCGATCTGCGCGGCGGTGCAGAAGATGTGGCCGTCGTCCTGGGTGAAGGCGCGCACCCGCATGATGCCGTGCAGCGCGCCGGACGGCTCGTTGCGATGGCAGCCGCCGAACTCGCCGTAGCGGATCGGCAGTTCGCGGTAGCTGTGCAGGCCGGTGTTGAAGATCTGCACGTGGCCCGGACAGTTCATCGGCTTCAGCGCGTAGGTGCGCTTTTCCGATTCAGTGAAGAACATGTTCTCGGCGTAGTTGTCCCAGTGGCCGGATTTCTTCCACAGCGACACGTCCAGCACCTGCGGGCAGCGCACTTCCTGGTAGCCGCTCCTGCGGTACACGCCGCGCATGTACTGCTCGACCTGCTGCCAGATCGTCCAGCCGTTCGGGTGCCAGAACACCATGCCGGGACTTTCTTCCTGCTGGTGGAACAGGTCCAGCGCCTTGCCGAGCTTGCGGTGGTCGCGCTTCTCGGCTTCTTCGAGCTGGTGCAGGTGCGCCTTCAGATCCTTGTCGTTCAGCCACGCGGTGCCGTAGATGCGGGTGAGCATCGCGTTGTTCGAATCGCCGCGCCAGTAGGCGCCGGCCACCTTCATCAGCTTGAACGCGCGCAGCTTGCCGGTATTGGGCACATGCGGGCCGCGGCACAGGTCGGTGAACTCGCCCTGCGTATACAGCGACAAGGCCTCGCTGGCCGGGATCGATTCGATGATCTCGGCCTTGTAGTTTTCGCCCAGTCCGCGGAAGAACGCCACCGCCTCGTCGCGCGATTTCACGCTGCGCGTGACCGGCAATTGTTCGGCGACGATCTTTTCCATTTCCGCTTCGATCTTCGGCAGGTCCTCGGGCGTGAGCGGCCGCGCGTAGGCGAAATCGTAGAAGAAGCCGTTCTCGATCACCGGGCCGATGGTGACCTGCGCCCCCGGGTACAGCCGCTGCACAGCCTGCCCCATCACGTGCGCGGTGGAGTGGCGCAGGATGTCCAGCGCCTCGGGACTCTTGTCGGTGACGATCTGCAGGCTGACGTCATGGTCTATCGAAAAGCTGGCATCCACCAGTTGGCCATCCACCTTGCCGGCCAGCGTCGCCTTGGCCAGACCGGCGCCGATCGAGGCGGCCACGTCCTGCACGGTGACGGGATGATCGAACGGCCGCTTGCTGCCGTCGGGTAACGTGATCTCAATCATTTCTGAAGCACCTGGAAGCACGCGTGGAACGGCGTGCGCTGGTTGACGGGGACGGTGGCCGTGGTCCGCTCCGGATTCGCGGCCCACCCGGATGATGGGCAAAAATAAAGGGCCCGACGCCCTTTATCCGGAACGCGGGGCGCGGAGGCTGTCAGCAGCGGATGCGGGTAGTCGCCATGTCGCACACTCGGCCGGCGCAGAACGCAGGCCACCTTCATCGGGGGAACCGTCGTGGAAAAGCTAGTTTAGCCCAGATCGGCTGTCAATCGGCACCGTGGCGGCCGCCGCGCAGCGTGGGGGGCGATAGAATGAGCCGCACACCTGCAAGGACAGTCCATGCGTATTCTGGTCACCGGCACCGCCGGCTTCATCGGCGCCGCGCTGGCGCAGCGCCTGCTGGCACGCGGCGATGAAGTCTGCGGCTTCGACAACCACAACGACTACTACGATCCGCCGCTGAAGGAAGCACGGCTGGCGCAGTTCATCGACCACCCCCATTACACCCATCGCCGCGCCGACCTCGCCGATGCCGCCGCGGTGGACCGGGCGTTCGCCACGTTCGGGCCACAGCGCGTGGTGCACCTGGCCGCGCAGGCCGGCGTGCGTTATTCGCTGCACAACCCGCGCGTCTATGCGCAGAGCAACCTGGTCGGCTTCGTCAATATCCTCGAGGCCTGCCGGCATGGCGACGTGGAGCATCTGGTCTACGCCTCGTCCAGTTCGGTCTACGGCGCCAACCGCAAGCTGCCGTTCGCGGTGGAGGACGCGGTCGACCACCCGGTCAGCCTGTACGCGGCGACCAAGAAGGCCAACGAGCTGATGGCGCACAGCTACAGCCACCTCTACGGCCTGCCCACCACCGGCCTGCGCTTCTTCACCGTATACGGCCCGTGGGGCCGGCCGGACATGTCGCCGATGCTGTTCGCCGACCGGATCAGCCGCGGCGAGCCGATCGACGTGTTCAACCACGGCCGGCACAGCCGCGACTTCACCTACATCGACGACATCGTCGAGGGGGTGGTCCGCACGCTCGACCGGATCGCCCGGCCCGCGCCGGGCTACGACCCGATGCGGCCGAGCCCCGGCCTGTCCGATGCGCCCTACCGCCTCTACAACATCGGCAACGACCGGCCGGTGCAACTGCTGCGTTTCATCGAACTGCTGGAACAGAACCTCGGCCGCAGCGTGGAGAAACGCCTGCTGCCGATGCAGCCCGGCGACGTGCCCGACACCTGGGCCGACGTGTCGGCGCTGCGCCGTGACGTGGGCTACGCGCCGGACACCTCGATCGAGGACGGCGTGGCGCGCTTCGTGGCGTGGTATCGCAGCTATTGCCAGACCGCGTAGGAGCGCCGGATTCAGAACGGCTTGGCGATCACCAGGTAGATCACGGCCAGCAGCAGCAGCGTCGGGATCTCGTTGATCCAGCGCAACACCCGCGACGACGGCAGCGCACCGCCGGCCATATTGCGCTTGAGCAGGCGGCCACACCAGGTGAAATAGACCAGCATCACCGCCACCAGGGTCAGCTTGGCATCGATCCAGTGCATCGGGCCGACCACGTTCGGCAACGCCGCAGGGAACATTCTCCAGCCCTGCCACAGCAGCAACCCGAACACGAACGCGATGCCGAACACCATGTGGCCGAACCGGTACAGCCGGCGCCCCATCAGCTGCAACCGCGCCTGCACCGCCGCCTGATCGGCGGTCTCGGCCAGATTCACCAGAATCCTCGGCAGGTACAGCACCGTCGCCATCCAGGCCATGACGAACAGCAAGTGCAGGCTCTTGATCAGCAGATAAGCCATCATGGAAAGGGCGTCCCGGCGCTGCGGAGCGCAGCGGCCGCGATTATAGGGAATGGGCGGAACGAAGGGAGCAACGGGCAAGGGCCGCACCGCCGGTCGCTCCGCGCCCTCCCCTGCGCCCGCTTCCATCCTCCCGCCTCACTTCGCTGAGCCGATCCGCGACAGCAGCGCCTGCAACAGGCGCTGCTGGTGTGCGGCATCGAGTGGCGCGTTGTGGCGATCGGTCAACAGGAAGAAATCCTCGACGCGCTCGCCGAAGGTCGCGATGCGTGCGTCGTGCACCCGCACCTCGGTTTGCAGCAGCACCTGTGCCACCGCCGCCAGCAGTCCCGGCCGGTCGGTACCGACCAGGGCGAGCTGGGTGCGACCGCCGGCGGCGTGGAAACTGATCTTCGGCGTCATCTGGAAATGCTTCTGGTGGCGCGACATGCCGCGTTTGCTCGGCTGCACGCCGGCCGATTGCGCCAGTGCGCGCTGCAGCCGCTGCTGCAGCTCCTCCGCGCGTGCCGGGCTGGCCGGTTGCTGGCTCTCGGCCTCGAGCAGCAGGAAGGTATCCAGCGCGATGCCGGTCGGCGAACTGAGGATGCGCGACTCCATCACCGAGAAATGCAGCCGGTCCAGCACCGCGGTTACCGTGGCGAACAGTCCATCGCGGTCGGGCGTGTAGACGAACAGCTCGGTACTGCCGCGCACCGACAGCGGATGCACCGCGACCAGCGGCACGGCGCCCTTCGCGCGCAGGATCGCGCCGGTCTGCCAGGCGACCTGTTCGGGCCGGTGGCGCAGGAAGCTGAGTTGCGGAAAATCGGCCCAGACGCGCACGACGTCGGCTTCGGCAAAGCCATCGTTCATCAGCAGGGCGAGCGCGTACTCGGAGCATTCGTGTACGCGAATCCCGGCGTCGCGCGGCAGGTCCACGCCGCTGCGCAAGGCATACCGGGTGGTGGCGTGCAGGTCGGACAGCAGCCGGTCCTTCCAGCCGTTCCACAGCCGCGGGCTGGTGCCGATGATGTCGGCGATGGTCAACAGGTACAGCTGGCCCAGCCGTTCGCGATCGCCGACCAGCTCCGCGAACCGGTGCACCACGTCGGGATCGGT
This sequence comes from Pseudomonadota bacterium, assembly GCA_028873095.1. GTDB lineage: Bacteria > Pseudomonadota > Gammaproteobacteria > Xanthomonadales > Rhodanobacteraceae > Rhodanobacter. Next base: position 14,894 of record JAGWMU010000049.1, read on the forward strand.
GATGTCCTGGCGCTGCGCGGTGGTGCTCATCAGCAGATGCCAGCGCACCAGCCAGGCGACCCGTTCGATGTCGACCCTGGGCAGCCCGAGCCGGATGCAGAATGCGCGCGCATCCTGCTCGCCCAGCACCGCGTGATCGCCACCGCGGCCCTTGGCGATGTCGTGGAACAGTGCCGCCAGCAGCAGTATTTCCGGCCTGGACAACTTGCCCCATATCTCGCAGGCCAGCGGAAACTCCTGCCGGGCCGAAACCTCGGCAAAGCGCGCCAGCTGGCGCAGCACGCGCAAGGTATGCTCGTCGACGGTGTAGACGTGGAACAAGTCGTACTGCATGCGGCCGAAGACCTTGCCGAACGCCGGCAGGATGGCCGCCAGCAGGCCATGGCGGTTCATTCCCCACAACGCCTTCACCGCCGCTGCGCCGCGGCGCAGCAGTTGCAGGAAAGCCGCCAGCACCTCGCGGTCTTCCGCCAGGGCATCGCCGAGCACGTCGACCGCCTGGTGGATGCGCCGCATGGTGTCGGCGCTGAAACCGAGCAGGCCTTCCTGGTCGAGCCGGGCGATGAAGATTTCCACCAGCGCCGCCGGCCGCCGCAGGAACAGCTGGGGGTCTCGCGCCGCCAGCCGCGGGCCGCAACGGACGAAATCGGCGTCCACCGGCGTTGCCTCGCCCGGCGGCTCCAGCATCTCCTCGAAGCGCTCGGCCACCTGCACGCCGAGCCGCTCGATCTGGCTGGCCGCACGGTAATACCCCTGCATGAATTGCTCGACGCCGAGGTTCTTTTCGTGCTCGTCGCGGAAACCGAGCCGGGCGGCCAGCGCCCGCTGATAGTCGAACAGCAGCCGCTCCTCGGCCCGTCCCGCCTCCAGGTGCAGCGCGTAACGATAGCGGCGCAGGGTCGCTTCGGATTGTTCCAGCGTGGCCTGTTCGGCCGGATCGAGCAGCCCCTCGACCACCATCCCGGAAAGATCGCCCGCATGCGCCAGCCGCCGCCCCATCCAGCGCAGCGAATCCATCGTGCGCAGTCCGCCGGGGCCGTCCTTGAGGTTGGGCTCGAGGTTGTAGGCGGTATCGTCGTAGCGGGCATGGCGGGCATCGCGCTCGGCCAGCCTTGCCGCCAGGTATTGCGGCGGCGGCCACAATGCCTCGTCGTCCACGATGCCGCGCAGCCGCGCATCGAAAGCCGGATCGCCGGCCAGCCGGTGTGCATCGAGCAGGCTGGTGAACACACTGACGTCCTGCGCCGCCAGCGCACGACACTGCGCCGTACTGCGCACGGCATGGCCGACCTTCAGGCCGACATCCCACAACGTGGCGAAGCACTGCTCCAGCGCGCGCAGGCGCGCCGGTTCCGGCGCATGCACCAGCACCAGCAGATCCACATCGGAATGCGGAAACAACAGGCCGCGGCCGAAACCGCCCACCGCGAACAGCGCCGTCTCGCCGACCTCGCCGAGACAGGCCAGCCAGACGTGCGCGACCACCCGCTCAACCGACTGGCAGCGACGCCGCGCCAGCAAGCTGGCATCGGCGCCATCGCGAAACGCGGTGGCCAGCGCCCGGTCGACATCTCCCAGCAGTTGCCGCAACGCGCGACGGGCATCGGTCGACACACCCGAACGCGGCACCGCCACCGGCAGGCGCGGCAGTGGCGGCAGGGCGGCAGCGGCGGGTATCGACGACATGGCGTGGCGGGACTCCGTAAAAAACTTGCCGTTCGCGGGTAATACTTGGTGTGGCGTTGCCCCGTAGGAGCGCACCCTGTGCGCGAAAGCTCTTCGTCACCTGACGGAACGCTTGCGCGCACAGGGTGCGCTCCTACGCGGGTCCGATCTTCGATGGCAGGCCCGTGGGATGGCCGCCATTCCCCGCACGATCAGGCATCCGGCCACGGCGTGAGTATCTCGAAACCGTTGTCGGTCACCGCGATCGTGTGTTCCCACTGCGCCGACAGCGAATGATCCCGGGTGACGACGGTCCAGCCGTCCGGCAGCTGCCTGGTCTGCGGCTTGCCGGCGTTGACCATCGGCTCGACGGTGAAGGTCATGCCTTTCGTCAATTCGAGCCCGACGCCCGCCTTGCCGTAGTGCAGCACCTGCGGCTCGTCGTGATAGACCTTGCCGATGCCGTGGCCGCAATACTCCCTGACCACGCTGAAGCCGGCAGCCTCGGCATGCTGCTGGATCGCGTGACCGATATCGCCCAGCGTGGCGCCGGGGCGCACCACCCGGATGCCGCACATCATCGCCTCGAACGTGGTGTCGACCAGCCGCTTGGCCAGCACCCCGGGAGTCCCGACGAAATACATGCGGCTGGTGTCGCCGTGCCAGCCATCCTTGATCACGGTGACGTCGATGTTCACGATGTCGCCATCCTTCAGCACCTTGCCCTCGTTCGGTATGCCATGGCAGATCACATGGTTGACCGAGGTGCAAAGGGTCTTCGGGAACCCGTGGTAGCCGACGTTGGCCGGAATCGCCTGCTGCACCTTGACGATATGCTCGTAGGCCAGGCGATCCAGCTCTTCGGTGGTGACGCCCGGCCTGACGTGCTCCTTCAGCATCGCCAGCACTTCGGCCGCCAGCCTGCCGGCCACGCGCATGCCGGCAAGGTCATCGGGAGTTTTCAGGGTGATTGCCATCAAGTTCCACTCGTGGGGCGGCAGAAGCGCCGGAATCCGGCGACTTGCCGCGCTGCCGGCGCACCGGCTACAATTCGGGAGTTTTGCTGACCTGGCGTGGCCGTTTCAACCGTCCCCCCAGCGCAAAGCGAACGGGAATTGTAACCCTCACCGGTGCAACGCCCAACCAACGCCACACACGCATCGGCACCGCCTTCGGGGTGCTGCGGTCGTTTCCGCCATTTTCGGAACGCCGCGGTCGAAGCCGGGGATGCGTGGAGGTCCCAACCCCCAGGTCTCCCATCGAGACCACTGCTAGGAGTTACACCCATGGCCCAAGTCACCATGCGCCAGATGCTCGAAGCCGGCGTCCATTTCGGTCACCAGACCCGTTACTGGAACCCCAAGATGGCCCCGTACATCTTCGGCGCCCGCGGCAAGATCCACATCATCAACCTCGAGA
>JAGWMU010000228.1 GCA_028873095.1 Pseudomonadota bacterium
CTGGCGCCACCACAGCATGGACGACATCATCGTGGTCAGTCCCGACGGCGGCGGCGGGGTGCGCGCCCGCGCGCTGGCCAAGCGGCTGGACGATGCCGATCTGGCGATCATCGACAAGCGCCGGCCGAAAGCCAACGTGGCGACGGTGATGAACATCATCGGCGACGTCAACGGCAAGACCTGCGTGCTGATCGACGACATTGTCGACACCGCCGGCACGCTGTGTGCGGCAGCCGCTGCGCTGAAGGAGCGCGGCGCCCGCAAGGTGGTCGCCTATTGCGTGCATCCGGTGCTGTCCGGCGCGGCGGTCAGCAACATCGAAGGCTCGCAGCTCGACCAGCTGGTGGTGACCAATACCTTGCCGCTGCGCCCCGAAGTGAAGGCCTGCGCCAGGATTCGCCAGCTGTCGGTGGCCGAGCTGCTGGCAGAAACCATTCGCCGGATCGCCTTCGGCGAATCGGTGAGTTCGTTGTACGTGGATTGAAAATCTGAAAGTCCGCCCAGGATGGGCGGTTTTGATGTCAGCTTTTCGTGGCATGGACGCCGCGTGAAGTAACGATCTTCCCTGGTCGCGGGGAAGTCACCTGGCCGCCGCGAGGCGGCAAACACCAACCAAGGCAGCAATGAAATGATCAAGACTCATGAAATCAAGGCGCAGAGCCGCAAAGACGAGGGGAAGGGTGCGAGCCGCCGCCTGCGTCGTACCGGCTTCGTGCCTGCCGTCGTGTACGGCGGCGCCGATCAGGCTCCGCAGAGCATCCAGATCGAGCACAACACCATCCTGCTCGCCGCCAAGCACGAGTGGTTCTTCTCCTCGCTGCTCGACCTGAACGTCGACGGCAAGGTGCAGAAGGTGCTGGTGCGCGACTGGCAGAAACATCCGTTCAAGCAGCTGATGATGCACATGGATTTCCTGCGCGTGAACGAGAACGAGGCGATCCGCGTCAACGTGCCGCTGCACTTCCTGAACCAGGAGAAGTCGCCGGCCGGCAAGACCTCCGGCGTGGTGATCTCGCACAACCTGACCGAGGTGGAGATCTCCTGCCTGCCGAAGGATCTGCCGGAGTTCATCGAGCTGGACCTGGGCGAGTTGAACCAGGGCGACATCATCCACCTGTCGGAGCTGAAGCTGCCGGCGAACGTCGAGATCGTGGCGCTGCATCTGGGCGAAAGCCACGACATTCCCGTGGTGACGGCCAATACCGTGCAGGAAGAAGTCGATGCCGCGCCGGAGGAAGCCGAGGCCGCCGCTGCGGCCGCGTCGGCCGCCGCCGCGCCGGCGAAAAAGGACGACAAGAAGTAAGCCGCGACGCCCCGCGCCCGGTCGGAGCGCGGGGCGTTGCCGCTGCTCGTCCGCATGGCCGGTTTGCGACTCGTTGTCGGGCTGGGCAATCCCGGTGCCGAATATCTCAGGACCCGGCACAATGCGGGGTTCTGGTTCGCGGACGCGCTTGCCCGCGGGCAGGGCGCGCGTTTCGGTTTCGACGGCAAACTGCACGGCGAAACCTGCAAGGCGAACATCGGCGGCGAGCCGGTCTGGCTGCTCAAGCCGGCCACTTTCATGAACAAGAGCGGCCTCGCGGTGGTCTCGGCGCTGCGCTACTACAAGATCGAGCCGGAGCAGTGCCTGGTCGTGCATGACGACCTGGACCTGCCCGCGGGTGCCGTGCGCATCAAGTTCGACGGCGGCCATGGCGGCCAGAACGGTCTGCGCGACATCATGGCGCATCTCGGCCACGGCAAGTTTTACCGGCTGCGGGTGGGCATCGGTCATCCCGGGCATCGCGACCGGGTCACGCCCTGGGTGCTGGGCCGGCCATCGGCGCAGGACGAGGATGCGATGCTCGACGGTATCGCGCGCGCCATGGACGTGCTGCCGCTGCTGGTCGAAGGCCAGTTCGACAAGGCGATGCAACAACTGCATACCGCGGGAGCGGGGAACGGGGAACGGGAAACGGGGAACGTCTAGTTCGACGCGAGCACGGGGATCGGGCTGCGAAAGGGCTTCACGGGGTGCGGGTGAAGCGCTGACGGGCGCAGCAAACGTGCAGCAAGGGTTTGCGGGGGATGACTTGCCCGACAAGCTTGCCGGCTTACGCTATTCCCGTTTCCCGTTTCCCGTTTCCCGTTTCCCGTTTCCCGTTTCCCGTTTCCCGTTTCCCGTTTCCCGGAGTTCCATCATGGGTATCAAATGCGGCATCGTCGGCCTGCCCAACGTGGGCAAGTCCACCTTGTTCAACGCGCTGACCAAGGCCGGCATCGCCGCGGCCAATTTCCCGTTCTGCACGATCGAGCCGAATGTCGGCATCGTGCCGGTGCCGGACCTGCGCCTGGCCCAGCTTGCCGAGATCGTCAAGCCGCAACGGGTCGTTCCCACCACGATGGAGTTCGTCGACATCGCCGGTCTGGTGGCCGGAGCGTCGAAGGGCGAGGGGTTGGGCAACAAGTTCCTGGCGCACATCCGCGAAGTCGATGCGGTCGCCCACGTCGTGCGCTGCTTCGAGGGCGACGTGATCCATGTGGCCGGCCGGATCGATCCGATCTCCGACATCGAAACCATCGATACCGAACTGGCGCTGGCCGACCTGGAGTCGGTGGAAAAGGCATTGAATCGAGCGGAGCGCGCGGCGAAGGCCAACGACAAGGAGGCCCTGGCCCGGCTGCCGGTACTGCAGAAGCTGGCCGCTGCGCTCGATGCCGGCAAGGCGGCTCGCGCCGCGGGTCTCGATGTCGAGGAACAGGCCCTGGTGCGGGACATGTTCCTGCTCACGCTGAAGCCGTTGATGTACATCGCCAACGTGGCCGAGGACGGTTTCGAGAACAATCCGCTGCTGGATGCCGTGCGCGCCCGCGCCGTCACCGAGGGCGCCGAAGTGGTGCCGGTGTGCGCCGCCATCGAGGAGGAAATGGCCCAACTCGACGATGCCGACCGCGACGAATTCCTCGAGCACATGGGCCTGGACGAACCGGGTCTGAACCGGGTCATTCGCGCCGGCTACAAGCTGCTCGGCCTGCAGACCTACTTCACCGCCGGCGTGAAGGAAGTGCGGGCGTGGCAGGTCAGGGCCGGTTCCACCGCGCCGCAGGCCGCGGCGGTGATCCATACCGACTTCGAGCGTGGATTCATCCGGGCCGAGACCGTCGCGTTCGACGATTTCATCAAGTACCGCGGCGAGGCCGGCGCCAAGGAGGCGGGCCGGCTGCGGCTGGAGGGCAAGG
>JAGWMU010000229.1 GCA_028873095.1 Pseudomonadota bacterium
CTCGGCGACTGGCAGCGGCCGTACCGCACGATGGATTTCAAATACGAGGCGGACATGCTGCGCGCGCTGGCGCGGGTGGTCGCCAACGGCCATGTGATGCGCGGCGCCAAGCCGGTGTACTGGTGCTTCGATTGCGGCTCGGCGCTGGCCGAGGCGGAGATCGAATACGCTGACAAGGTCTCGCCCGCCGTCGATGTGGCCTACGACGCCGTCGATGCCGAGACGCTGGCCGCGATGTTCGAGGTGGATGCCGTCGATGCGATCGTCGCCGTGCCGATCTGGACCACCACGCCGTGGACGCTGCCGGAAAGCCAGGCGGTGTCGCTGGGCGCCGAACTGGAATACGCGCTGATCGAAGGGCCGGCCCGCGACGGCCGCCGCCTGCTGCTGGTGGTGGCCAGCGCGCTGGTCGACAAGGTGGCGCTGCGTTACGGCCTGGCGCAGGCGACGGTGCTCGGCCACGCGCGCGGCCAGGCGCTGCAGGGCCTGGAGCTGCGCCATCCGTTCTATCCGCGCGAGGTGCCGCTGATCCTCGGCGAGCATGTGTCGGCCGAGGAGGGCACCGGCGCCGTGCATACCTCGCCCGATCACGGCGTGGAGGATTTCGTGGTATCGCGCGAGTACGGCATCGGGCTGCTCAACTACATCGAGTCGAATGGCGCCTTCCGCCGGGATGCGCCGGCCGCCGACGGCCTGGCGCTGGGCGGCATGCACGTCTGGAAGGCCAACGACGCGGTCGTCGAACTGCTGCGCCGGCGCGGTGTGCTGCTGGCGCACGCGAAGATCGAGCACAGCTATCCGCATTGCTGGCGGCACAAGACGCCGGTGATCTACCGCACCACGCCGCAGTGGTTCGTCTCGATGGAGCAGGCCAAGCTGCGCGAGACCGCGCTGACCGCGATCAAGACCGTGCGCTGGGTGCCGGGCTGGGGCGAGGAACGCATCGCCGGCATGGTCGCCGGGCGGCCGGACTGGTGCATCTCGCGCCAGCGCACCTGGGGCGTGCCGATCGCGCTGTTCGTGCACAAGGCCAGCCAGGAGCCGCACCCGGATTCGGTCGAGCTGCTGGAGCAGGTCGCGCAGAAAGTGGAGCAGGGCGGCGTCGATGCCTGGTTCACGCTTGATCCGGCCGAGCTGCTCGGCGATGCGGCGAAGGATTACGACAAGGTCACCGACGTGCTCGATGTCTGGTTCGATTCCGGCGTCACGCATTTCGCGGTGGTCGCGCAGCGCCCCGAGCTGCACCAGGGCACGGCGGAGCACTACAAGGTGATGTACCTGGAAGGCTCCGACCAGCATCGCGGCTGGTTCCAGTCCTCGTTGCTGACTTCGGCGGCGATCTTCGCCCGCGCGCCGTACCACGACGTGCTCACGCACGGTTTCGCGGTCGATGCGAACGGCCGCAAGATGTCCAAGTCGCTGGGCAACGTGGTCGCGCCGCAGAAGGTGATGGACACGCTCGGCGCCGACGTGTTGCGGCTGTGGGTGGCCGCGGCCGACTACCGCAACGAGATGACCGTCTCCGACGAGATCCTGAAGCGCGTCTCCGATGCCTACCGGCGTATCCGCAACACCGCGCGTTTCCTGCTCGGCAACCTGGACGGCTTCGAGCCGTCGCAACACCTGCTGCCGGTCGAGGACAGCCTGCTGCTGGACCAGTGGGCCGTGCAGCAGGCGTTCGACGTGCAGCAGGCGGTGCTGGCCGCCTACGAGCGCTACGACTTTCCCGAGATCGTGGCACGCGTGCAGAACTTCTGCACCAACGAGCTCGGCGCGCTGTACCTGGACATCACCAAGGACCGGCTCTACACCATGCCGACCGACAGCCGCGGCCGGCGCAGCGCGCAGAGCGCGATGTACCGCATCGCCGAGGCGCTGGTGCGCTGGCTGGCGCCGGTGCTGAGCTTCACCGCCGAGGAAATCTGGCAACAGCTGCCGGGCGAGCGTGGCGAGAGCGTGCTGTTCGAAACCTGGTACGAGGGGCTGGCGGCCACGCAGGGCTCGCCCGAGCAGCGGCGCTGGTGGGCGGATCTGCTGGCGATGCGCGCCGAGCTGGGGAAGTGGCTGGAACAGCTGCGCCGGGACGGGGGAATTGGCGCTTCGCTGGAAGCAGTGATCGACCTGTATGTATCCGACGCCTGGTATGAACGGTATCAGCCGGCAATGGATGAATTGCGCTTCTTTTTTATCACCTCCGAGTTGAATCTTTTCAGGCATGCAGATGCACCAGCTGATGCGATGTTGGTTGCAGTAGACGGATTGCAAGAGCGCGAGCAGATCAAGTTCCGCTTGCGACCGAGCGCATCGAACAAGTGCGTGCGCTGCTGGCATCGCCGCGACGACGTGGGCAGCCATGCGGAACATCCCGAACTGTGCGGCCGCTGCGTCGGCAACGTCGAAGGGCCGGGCGAGGACCGCCGCTGGTTCTGATCGAAACCTCCCGCATTCGCGCACAGGGTGCGCTCCTACGGGGCCGTCGTCCGTCCTTGTCGTACTCCATCATCAGGCACCGCATTCGCATGACCAGCAAACCCAACGCACTCATCTGGCTGTGGCTGTCCGCCGCGGTCGTCGCGCTCGACCAGCTCAGCAAATGGTGGGCCGTGCATGCGCTGTCGCCGGCCCTGCCGCACCCGGTGATTCCCGGCCTGCTCAACTGGACGTTGATCTTCAATCGTGGCGCGGCCTTCAGCTTTTTGAACAGCAGTGGCGGCTGGCAGCGCTGGTTCTTCGTGGCGCTGGCGCTGCTCGTCAGCGCGGTGCTGGTGGCGTGGCTGGCGCGCACGCCGCGGCGCGACTGGCGCACCGGCATGCCGCTGGCGCTGATCGTCGGCGGCGCCATCGGCAACCTGATCGACCGTCTGCATGCGGCCCGGGTCACCGATTTCATCCAGGTGTATTTCCGCCAGTGGAGCTACCCGGTGTTCAATCTCGCCGACTCCGGCATCACCGTGGGCGCGGTGCTGCTGATCGTGTTCGGGCTGTTCGCGGGCAAGCCCTCCGACAGCGTGCGATAATTGCAAGGCCCCCCGGCCTCTCGCCGTAGGAGCGCACCCTGTGCGCGAATGCTCTTGGTCGTCGGCTTCCGGGAAAAGCATTCGCGCACAGGGTGCGCTCCTACGGCGAGAGGCCGGGGGGCCTTGCAATTATCGCACGCTGTCGGAGGGCTTGCCCGCGAACAGCCCGAACACGATCAGCAGC
>JAGWMU010000230.1 GCA_028873095.1 Pseudomonadota bacterium
AACAGCGACATGCGCCCGGGCGACGGCAGTGCTGCGGAGGGCGCATGACGTTCTGCTAATCTTGACGGCTGCCGTCGCACGGTCAGTCGTCGGGCGGAATGTTTCCCATCGTCAGTAGAGGATTTCATGGCGCTTACCCCGGCCCGCACCATGCCCGGCGTGCTCGAGTTGTTGCCGCTGGACCAGATCGCCTTCCAGCGCATGCTCGACGTGATCCGCCGCAACTACGAGCGCTTCGGCTTCCTGCCGATCGAAACGCCGGTCATCGAGTACTCCGACGTGCTGCTCACCAAGACCGGCGGCGAGACCGAGCGCCAGGTGTATTTCGTGCAGTCCACCGGCGCGCTGAACGCCGCCGGCAGGATCGACGAAGGGGTGCCCGAACTGGCGTTGCGCTTCGATCTCACCGTGCCGCTGGCCCGCTACGTCGCCGAGCACGAGCGCGAGTTGAGCTTCCCGTTCCGCCGCTACCAGATGCAGCGGGTGTATCGCGGCGAACGCGCCCAGCGCGGGCGCTTCCGCGAGTTCTACCAGTGCGACATCGACGTGATCGGCAAGGACAGCCTGTCGGTGCGTTACGACGCCGAGGTTCCCGCGGTGATCTACAGCGTGTTCCGCGAACTCAGCGTGGGCGCGTTCACCATCCAGCTCAACAACCGCAAGCTGATGCGCGGCTATTTCGAGAGCCTGGGCATCACCGACGGCGAAGAGCAGATGCTGGTGCTGCGCGAGGTGGACAAGCTGGACAAGCGTGGCGCCGATTACGTGCGCGACACGCTGACCGGCGAATTGTTCGGCTTCAGTCCCGAGGTGGCGCGCAAGATCCTCGACTTCGTGCAAGTGCGCTCCAGCTCGCTGCAGGATGCCCTCGACAAGCTCGACGCGCTGGGCGCCGGCCCCGCGACGATGGAACTCGGCCGCGCCGAACTGAAGCAGGTGCTGGGCCTGATCCATGCCTTCGGCGTGCCGGAGACGCACTACGCGCTGAACCTGTCGATCGCCCGCGGCCTGGACTACTACACCGGCACCGTCTACGAAACCACGCTCAACGACCATCCGCAGATCGGTTCGGTCTGTTCGGGCGGGCGCTACGAGAACCTGGCCGGGCAGTACACCAAGTCGCACTTGCCGGGCGTGGGCATTTCCATCGGCCTGACCCGCCTTTACTGGCAGCTGCGCGATGCGGGCCTGATCAATACCGCGCAGAGCACGGTGGACGTGCTGGTCACGCAGATGGACGAGGCACAACTGCCGGCCTATCTCGCCCTGGCCGGCGAGTTGCGTGCTGCCGGCATCGCTACCGAGGTGGTGCTGGAAGGCGGCAAGCTGGGTAAGCAGTTCAAGTATGCCGACCGCGCCGGCATCCGCTTCGTGATCGTGCTGGGCGAGGACGAACTCGCCAGGGGCGTGGTCACGGTCAAGGATCTGCGCCGTGCGGACCAGTTCGAGGTGGCGCGCGCGGACCTGATCAAGACCTTGCGGGTGGAGCTGGAGCAGGCCGCGGTGATGGGCTGAGCGCGGCACCGCTTCGCCCTCGCTCGCGCGCGAGCGGCGATCCATCCTCGGCAGGCGGCGAAGCCGGCATCGATGACCGGCGTCGCTGTTGACGAAGCGCATCCCGCGTTCCGGGAAATGACGGCGGTTTCAGTGCGCGAACACATTCGGAGCATTTTTCAAGTGAGCGAAACCATTCTTCTCGACGGCAGCAGCCTCACCCGCGCCCAGCTGGTGGCGGTGGCGCGGCATGGCGCGCCGGTGGCGCTGGATCGGGCGCAACTGGTGCGCGTGCAGCGTGCGGCCGATTTTCTCGCCGCGAAAGTCAGCTGCGGCGAACCGACCTACGGCGTCACCACCGGTTTCGGCAGCAATGCGGACAAGCTGCTCGGCGCGCATCGCCTGCGCGACGAGCTGCCCGGCGCCGCGCCGATCAAGGTGGAGCCGGACACTCCGCAGGACACGCTGCTGGAGGAACTGCAGCACAACCTGATCATCACCCACGCGGTCTGCGTGGGCAAACCGTTCGGCGAGGACGTGGTTCGCGCGATGCTGCTGATCCGCATCAATACGCTGATGCGCGGGCATTCGGGGATTCGCGTGAGCACGCTGGAGGCGTTGACCGCGATGCTCAACGCCGGCGTGGTGCCGGTGGTGCCGGAGAAAGGATCGGTGGGCGCCAGCGGCGATCTGGCCCCGCTGTCGCACCTGGCGATCGTGCTGCTGGGCGGGGGCGAGGCATTTTACCGGGGCGAGCGCTTGCCTGGCGCCGAGGCGCTGGCGCGTGCCGGCCTCGTGCCGGTCCGCCTCTCGTTCAAGGAGGGCCTGGCGCTCAACAACGGCACCGCGCAGATGCTGGCGACCGCCGCGCTGGCGCTGGACGCGCTGGAACACCTGCTGGCTACCGCCGACCTGGCCGCCGCGATGACGCTCGATGCGTTCGCCGGCCGCAGCGGCGCGTTGCGCGCCGAGGTGCATGCGCTGCGTCCGCATCCCGGACAGGTGGAAACCGCCGCGCACGTGCGCGAGCTGCTGGCCGGGTCCACCCTGATCGACATTCCCTACCACCTGGTGCCGCGCTTCAAGCCGTGGAGCGCCGAGGCGTGGAGCGAGCCGGACGATCAGGCGCTGAGTTTCGACATCGGCTGGGACTGGGTGCCGGCCAACCAGCGCCACGGCCGCGAGGCCTTCTACAGCCGCTTCCTGCCGTTCAAGGGCGGCAAGAAGCACCAGCCGCAGGATGCCTACAGCCTGCGCTGCATGCCGCAGGTGCATGGCGCGGTCCGCGATGCGTGGGCGCAGGCCTGCCGCGTGATCGACATCGAGTTGAACGCGGTGACCGACAACCCGCTGATCTTTCCGGACAACGGCGACGCGCAGTTCATCGAGGAGCAGGTGATCTCCGCCGGCCACTTCCACGGCATGCCGCTGGCGCTGGCGATGAGCTACGTGAAGGCGGCGTTGCCGGTGCTGGCCTCGATCTCGGAGCGGCGCCTGAACAAGCTGGTGGATTCGGCGACCAACGACGGCCTGCCGGCCTTCCTCACCGGCAACGAGGACGGCACCGACTCTGGCTTCATGATCGTGCAGTACACCGCCGCCGCGCTGGTCAACGACCTGGCGACGCGGGCGCATCCGGCCAGCGTGTATTCGGTGCCCACCAGCGCCAACGCCGAGGATCACGTGTCGATGGGGGCCAACGAGG
>JAGWMU010000050.1 GCA_028873095.1 Pseudomonadota bacterium
CCTTACAAGGCGGTGGTCGTAGGTTCGATCCCTACAGCACCCACCAGATAGTGCGGAGCGGTAGTTCAGCTGGTTAGAATGCTGGCCTGTCACGCCGGAGGTCGCGGGTTCGAGTCCCGTCCGCTCCGCCACAGTTCGCAAGGGCGCCCCGGTGGCGCCCTTGGCGTTTGGGCGATGTGCATCGGCATGGCGCCTTGTTGCTTACAATGCGCGACGGGTTCCCTGGTTCGCCACACTCCACATTGCAGGAAGATTTCGATGCTGCAGGCAATGCGTAACAAGATGCATGGATGGCCGTCCGTCATCGTTCTCGGTATCGCTGTTCTGGCCATGTCGCTGTTCGGCATGCAGAGCTACTTCATGTCGCACAATGAAACGTTCGTGGCGAAGGTCGGCAAGCATGAAATCGACCAGCGTGCCTTCCAGGACCGCATGAACCAGTTGCGGCAGCAGGAAAGCGCCAGGGAAGGGGACAAGTTCGACCCAAGCATTTTCGAAAAGCCCGAAATCAAGCAGCGCGTGCTCGATGGCCTGATCGACCAGCAGCTGCTGCTGAAGGCCAACGCCGACTGGGGCATGCGGGTAGCCGACCAGTCCGTGCGCGATTACATCGCGGGCATCCCGGCACTCCAGTTGAACGGGCAGTTCGACGCGGCCTCCTATCGGGCCTGGCTGGCCAGCCAGCGCAAGACGCCGGAGATGTTCGAGGACGAAGTGCGTGCCACGCTGGCTCCCGCGCTGCTGCCCGACGCGATCAACGACAGCACCTTCGCCAGCGACGCGCAGGCCGACCAGTTCTTCAACCTGATCTACCAGCGGCGGGATCTGCGCTACTTCGTGCTGCCGCGGCCGGCGTTGGCGGACAGCAAGGTCACCGACGCCGAGGTCCAGGCGTTCTACAAGGCCCACCTGGCCGACTACATGAATCCCGAACAGGTCTCGGTGAAATACATCGAGGTCGACGGCGCCAAACTGAAGCTGGATGCTCCGCCGAGCGAGGATGAACTGAAGAAGCGCTACGCTGACGAGAAGCAGCGATTCGTGCAGCCGGAACAGCGACTCGTTTCGCACATCCTGATCAATGTGCCGGCCAATGCCACACCCGGCCAGCAGAAGGCCGCATTGGCCAAGGCCGAGAAAATTGCGGCCGAGGCGAATCCCGGCAACTTCGCGAAGCTGGCCGAACGCGATTCCCAGGATCTGGGCTCGCAGCGCCAGGGCGGCGATCTGGGCTGGCTGGAAAAAGGCGTGACGAATCCGGCGTTCGAAGCGGCGATGTTCGCGTTGAAAAAAGGCGAAATTTCCAAGCCGATCCTCTCGCCCGACGGATATCACATCATCTGGCTGCGGGACATCCGCAGCGGCGAATCCAAGCCATTCGCCGAAGTGCGCGATCAGCTGGTCAAGGAAGCCTCGGCAGCGCAGCGCGACCGCAAGTACAACGAGGTTGCGGGCAAGCTGTCCGACAACACCTATCAGAATCCGTCGTCGCTGGATCCGGCTGCCACCGCCCTGGGCCTGCCGATCGAGAGCACCGCGCTGTTTTCGCGCAAGGGCGGCACTGGCCTGGCGGCCAACCCCAAGGTGGTCGCCGCGGCGTTTTCCGACGACGTGCTGGTGCAGGGCAACAACTCCGGACTGATCGAGCTGGGCAACGACGATTCGGTGGTGGTCCGCGTCGACAAGCATGTCGCGGCAGCGGCGCGTCCGCTGGCCGAGGTGCGTGCCGATGTGGAGAAACGGATTCTGGACGGGCGCGTCGCCGCGGCGGCCAGAAAGCAGGCGGACGATGCGCTCGTGCGCCTGCGCAAGGGCGAATCGATGGCGACGGTCGCGGCATCGCTGGGGGCCAGCCTCAAGAGCGAGAGTGGGGCGATTCGCGGGCAGTCCGCCACGCCGGCACCGCTGCTCAAGGAAGCTTTCCTGCTGCCGCACCCGGCACAAGGCAAACCGCAGTTTGCCGTGGTGGACATGACGGCGGGCAATTATGCCTTGCTGGCCGTGGACAAGGTGCAAGGAGCCGACATGTCCAAGGTCACGCCACAACAGCGCAAGGCACTGCAGCGGCAGATGGCGCAGGCCTACGGCTCCGAGGCCTCGCGTGAACTGGTTCAATGGCTGAAGGCGAAGACCGAAATCAGGATCAACAAGAACCTGATGTAATCATCTTCCTCGCGGGTCGACGGTTGGGCGGGGCTGGACTCCGCTCAACCGGCGCTGGCCGGCGGCATGCGCAAGCCGTCGACCGCTTCCCTGGCGAGCGGCAGCAGGCCTTCGCCACCGTGCATCAGGTGGGTTTTCAGTTCGCGGCGCATCACCGGATCCCAGAATTTGGTCAGGTGGTCGCGCACGCCGTGCACGGCGGCGGCGTGATCCGGTTCGACCGCGAAATAGGCGGCAATGTCGTTGGCCATGCCGATGAGTCGTTCGATGTTCATGTCAGCTCCTGCCTGGTCGCGGGCAGCAGGCGGTGGGGATGGGTGTAGACGTTGTGGCTGCCCGGCCGCGCGAAACCGATCAGGGTGACGCCGGCGCCGCGTGCCAGTTCGATCGCCAGCGCCGTCGGTGCGGAGATCGCGGCCAGCAGCGTGACGCCGGCACTGGCCGCCTTGGTGACCATCTCGTAACTGGCGCGGCTGGTCACCAGGAGCATGCCGTCGTTCGGGTCGATGCCGCGGTGGCGCATGGCGCCGATCAGCTTGTCCAGCGCGTTGTGGCGTCCGACATCCTCGCGCACCAGCACGATCCGTCCGCTGCGGTCGGCCCAGGCGGCGGCATGCACGGCGCCGGTGGCGGCGTTCATCGGCTGCCGGGTCTGCAACTGGGCCAGTGCCAGTTCGAGCGCTTCGGGCGCGAAGGCGGACCCGGCGCCGACCGGGTCCGGCTGGCGCACGGCCTGCTCCAGGTCGCGCGTACCGCAGATGCCGCAGCCGCTGCGGCCCGGCATCAGGCGTTCGCGAGTGCGGTCGGGCCGCGCGGCGGGGGCATCGTCGGCGACGCGCATCGCCAGTTCGACGCCTTCGATCAGGGTGCGGACCTGCAGCTGCAACAGCTGCGCCGGCGTATCGATCAGCCCCTCGCTGAGCGAGAAACCCAGCGCGAAATCCTCCAGGTCGCGCGGCGTCGCCATCATCACGGCGAACGATGCGCCGTTGTAGACCAGCGCGAGCGGAACCTCCTCGGCGACGCAGTCGTCCTCGTGCACCGCCTGGCCGTGGCGCCAGCGGTCGACCGGCCGGGTGACGAATCCGGCATGGGGCGCGGCCGCGGTATCGGTTTCGGAATCGGTGCCGGACATGTCATGCCGGGGACTGGCCCGGCGCGGCCGCCGGCTGCGCCTGGTCCAGCAACGCCTGCTGCCGGTCCGAGAATGCGTGGAAACGCCTTTGCCAATCCGAGGGCTGGCTGACCCGGGTGACCTGCACGGCGGTGACCTTGTACTCGGGGCAGTTGGTGGCCCAGTCGGAGTTCTCGGTGGTGATGACGTTGGCGCCGGAGCCGGGGAAGTGGAAGGTGGTATAGACCACGCCGGGCTGCATGCGCCCGGAAATCATCGCGTGCAGCACGGTATCGCCCGAACGGCTGCGGATGCCGACCCAGTCGCCGTCGGCGATGCCGCGCTCCTCGGCATCGTGCGGGTGGATTTCCAGGCGGTCCTCGTCGTGCCACATCACGTTGGCGGTGCGGCGGGTCTGCGCGCCGACGTTGTACTGGCTGAGGATGCGGCCGGTAGTGAGGATCAGCGGATGCTCGGCGTCGACCTTTTCCGAGGTGGGCACGTACTCGGTGAGCATGAAGCGGCCCTTGCCGCGCACGAATTCGCCCACGTGCATCACCGGCGTGCCGTCGGGATGTTCGTCGTTGCAGGGCCACTGGACCGAGCCGAGCCGGTCGATCTTGTCGAAGCTCATGCCGTGGAAGGTGGGGGTCAGGCGCGCGATCTCGTCCATGATCTCCGACGCGTGGCCGTAGTTCATCGGGTAGCCCATCGCCTGCGCCAGTTTCTGGGTGATCTCCCAGTCGGCGTAGCCGGCCTTGGGCGCCATCACCTTGCGCACGCGCGACACGCGGCGCTCGGCGTTGGTGAAGGTGCCGTCCTTTTCCAGGAACGAGCTGCCGGGCAGGAACACGTGGGCGTATTTGGCCGTCTCGTTGAGGAACAGGTCCTGCACCACGATGCATTCCATCGCGCCCAACGCCGCGGTGACGTGCTGGGTATCCGGATCGGACTGCGCGATGTCCTCGCCCTCGATGTACAGGCCGCGGAAGCTGCCGTCCAGCGCGGCCTCGAACATGTTGGGGATGCGCAGGCCGGGCTCGTCCAGCAGCGGCACGCCCCAGTCCTTTTCGAACAGTGCGCGGGTGGCGGCATCGCCCACGTGCCGGTAGCCGGGGAATTCGTGCGGGAACGAGCCCATGTCGCACGAGCCCTGCACGTTGTTCTGGCCGCGCAGCGGATTCACGCCCACGCCCTCGCGGCCGATGTTGCCGGTGGCCATGGCCAGGTTGGCGATGGCCATCACCGCGGTCGAACCCTGCGCGTGCTCGGTGACGCCCAGGCCGTAGTAGATCGCGCCGTTGCCGCCGCTGGCGTACAGCCTTGCCGCGCCGCGCACCAGCGCGGCAGGGACGCCGGTTTCGGCTTCCATCGCCTCCGGGCGGTACTTGTCCTGGGCCACGAAGGCGCGCCACTTTTCGAACGCCTCCGGCTCGCAGCGCCGGGCCACGAAATCCCGGTCGACCAGCCCTTCGGTGACGATCACATGCGCCAGCGTGTCCAGCACCGCGACATTGGTGCCGGGTTTCAGCTTGAGGTGGTAGTCGGCCCGGATGTGCGGCGTGCGCACCAGGTCGATCCGGCGCGGGTCGATCACGATCAGTTTGGCGCCGGCACGCAGCCGCCGCTTCATCTGCGAGCCGAACACCGGATGGGCGTCAGTGGGGTTGGCGCCGATCACCAGCACCACGTCGGCCTGCTCGATCGAGTCGAAATCCTGGGTGCCGGCCGATTCGCCCAGGGTGGCCTTGAGGCCGTAGCCGGTCGGCGAATGGCAGACGCGGGCACAGGTGTCGACGTTGTTGTTGCCGAAGCCGGCGCGCACCAGCTTCTGCACCAGATAGGTTTCCTCGTTGGTGCAGCGCGAGGAGGTGATGCCGCCGATCGAATGCTTGCCGTAGCTGGCCTGCAGCCGCTTGAACTCGCCGGCGACATGGGCGAACGCCTCGTCCCAGCTCACCACCTTCCACGGGTCGGAAATCCTGGCGCGGACCATCGGCGTGGTGATGCGGTCCGGATGCGTGGCGTAGCCGATCGCGAAGCGGCCCTTGACGCAGGAATGGCCGTGGTTGGCCTGGCCGTCCTTGTTCGGCACCATGCGCACGATTTCCTCGCCCTTCATTTCCGCGCGGAAGCTGCAGCCGACGCCGCAGTAGGCGCAGGTGGTGACCACGCTGTGCTCGGCCTGGCCCTTGTCGATCAGGCTCTTCTCCGACAGCGTGGCGGTGGGGCAGGCCTGCACGCAGGCGCCGCAGGACACGCATTCGGAGTCGAGGAAACGGTTGTCCTGGCTGGCCGCCACTTTGGACTCGAAGCCGCGGCCCTGGATGGTCAGCGCGAAGGTGCCCTGCACCTCGTCGCAGGCGCGCACGCAGCGCGAGCAGGCGATGCACTTGGACGGGTCGAAGGTGAAGTAGGGATTGGATTCGTCCTTCGGCGCAAACAGTGGGTTGGGCTTTTGTTGAGGAGTGCGGCCATGGATGGCCGCTTCTTGATCTTCGCGAGCAGGGATGCTCGCATAAGCATAAACATGGTTCTCGCCGGCATAGCCGTAGCGCACTTCGCGCAGGCCGACCACGCCGGCCATGTCCTGCAGTTCGCAATGGCCGTTGGCGGGGCAGGTCAGGCAGTCCAGCGGATGGTCGGAGATGTACAGCTCCATCACGCCGCGCCGGATCTGCGCCAGCTTCGGCGTCTGCGTGCTGACCGACATGCCGGCGGCCACCGGCGTGGTGCACGACGCCGGGTAGCCCTTGCGGCCTGCGATCTCGACCAGGCACAGCCGGCATGAACCGAACGGTTCGAGCATCTCGCTGGCGCACAGGCGGGGAATGTCGACGCCGGCCTGCGCCGCGGCGCGCATGATCGAGGTGCCCTCGGGTACGCGCACGGCCTTGCCGTCGATCTGCAGCGCGACCATGGTCTGCGACCTTGCCTTGGGCGTGCCGTAATCGATCTCGACGATGGACAGCATGACGCGCTACCTCCTCAGGACGCCGTCCGGTCGGCGGTGCCTGCAAAATCTTCGGGGAAATGGTCCAGTGCGCTGAGTACCGGGAACGGCGCCATGCCGCCCAGTGCGCACAGCGAGCCGGCCAGCATGGTCTGGCACAGGTCGCGCAGCAGCGCCTCGTCGCGCTCGCGCGCGGCGGCATTGCCGGCGACGATGCGGTCGATCACTTCCACGCCGCGGGTCGAGCCGATGCGGCAGGGCGTGCATTTGCCGCACGACTCGATCGCGCAGAACTCCATCGCATAACGTGCCTGCGCCGCCATGTCGACGCTGTCGTCGAACACCACCACGCCGCCATGGCCGAGCATGCCGCCGATCGTCGCAAAGGCCTCGTAGTCGATCGGCGTGTCCAGCTGCGAGGCGGGGATATAGGCGCCCAGCGGCCCGCCGACCTGCACCGCGCGCAGCGGCCGGCCGCTGGCGGTGCCGCCGCCGTAGTCCTCGACCAGTTCGCGCAGGGTCAGGCCGAACGCGCGTTCGACCAGGCCGGGACGTTTCAGGTTGCCGGCCAGCTGCAGCGGCAGCGTGCCGCGCGAACGGCCGGTGCCGTAGTCGCGGTAGTACGCCGCGCCCTTGTCCAGGATGGTCGGCACCGAAGCCAGCGTGACCACGTTGTTGATCACCGTGGGCTTGCCGAACAGGCCCTCGATCGCCGGCAGCGGCGGCTTGCAGCGGACCTGGCCGCGCCTGCCCTCCAGCGATTCCAGCAGCGAGGTTTCCTCGCCGCAGATGTAGGCGCCGGCCGCGATGCGCACTTCCAGCCGGAACGGCTTGCCGCAGCCGCGCACGTCGTCGCCGAGATAGCCGTCCGCTTCGGCGCTGGCGATCGCGGCCTGCAGCGCCTGCCGCGCATGCGGGTATTCGACGCGCAGGTAGATGTAGCCGTGGCTCGCGCCCACGGCCAGCCCGGCGATCGTCATGCCCTCGATCAGCACGAACGGATCGCCTTCCATGATCATGCGATCGGAATAGGTGCCCGAGTCGCCCTCGTCGGCGTTGCAGACGATGTACTTGCGGTCGGCCTGGGCGTCCAGGCAGGTTTTCCACTTGATGCCGGCCGGGAATGCCGCGCCGCCGCGTCCGCGCAGGCCCGAGTCGGTGAGCGCCTGCACGATGTCGGCGCCGCTCATCTTCAGGGCGGCTTCGAGGCCGCGGTAGCCGCCGTGCGTGCGGTAGTCGTCCAGGCTGCGGGGGTCGATCACGCCGACGCGGGCGAAGGTCAGCCGCTGCTGGCTCTTCAGCCACGCAATGTCCTCGGTCGGCCCCAATGCCAGCGGGTGATCGCCGGCATGCAGGAAATCCGCCTCGAACAGCGACGCCACGTCGGCGGGCCGCACCGGGCCGTAGGCGACGCGGCCGTCGGCCGTGGCGACTTCCACCATCGGTTCCAGCCAGTACAGTCCGCGCGAGCCGTTGCGCACGACCCGCACATCGACCGCGCGCTGCCGGGCCCCGGCGGCGATCGCCGCGGCCACCGCCTCGGCGCCCAGCGACAGCGCGCCGGCATCGCGCGGCACGTAGACCGTGATGCTCATGTCGTCCCCGCGACTGTCTTTTCCGCGGCCAGCCACGCATCGAACCCCGCGGGGGTCAGCCGGCCTTGCAGTTCGTCGTCGACCATCATCGCCGGCGAGCAGGCGCAGTTGCCCAGGCAATAGACCGGCTCCAGCGTGAACGCGCCGTCGGCGGTGGTCCCGTGAAAGTCCACGCCCAGCCGTTGCTTGACGTGTTTTTCCAATGCGCCGGCGCCCATCGCCTGGCACGATTCGGCGCGGCACAGGTAGATCACGCGGCGCCCGGCCGGTTGGCTGCGGAAGTAGTGGTAGAAGCTGATCACGCCGTGCACGTCGGCCCGCGATAGGTTCAGCTCGCGGGCGATCAGCGGCACGGACGCTTCCGGTATGCAGCCCAGCGCCGCCTGCACGCCGTGCAGCACCGGGAGCAGGGCGCCCGGTTGATCCTTCAGCCGGGCGGTGACCGTCAGCACCGCCGTGCGGACATTCTCCGGAATGTCCGGCAGCGACGCAGCGTTTGCAGCACGTTTCATGTGGTGCCTTTCAGAACAGCGCGGCGGCCTTGGCGATCGCGATATACAGGCCGATGAGGAAAGGTACACCCACGGCCAGCCAGGCCAAAATACCCGTGGTGCCGAAGGCGCCGCGTGCCGCCGTTTCGGCGCTGGCGAAGATGCGGTCGTCATGCTGCAGCGAACGCTCGCGGGCCAGTTCCTCGTCGCTCATGAAGTGCGACGGCTTCACCGGCTTCACCAGCGCATTGCAGATCAGGCCGCACAGCAGCAGGAAGGCCATCAGGTAGAGCGTGCGGTCGTACACCAGATTTTTCGCCACGTCGGCGTCGAGCTGGGCCTGGCGGATGGCGGCGATCACGAACGGGCCCACCACGCCGGCAGCCGACCAGGCGGTCAGCAGCTTGCCGTGGATGGCGCCGACCATCTGCGTGCCGAAGATGTCGGCCAGATAGGCGGGCACCGTCGAGAAGCCGCCGCCGTACATGCTCAGGATGATGCAGATCGACACCACGAACATCGACGCCAGCCCGAGATGGCCCCAGGTGGGCAACAGGCTGTACACGACGATGCCCAGCACGAAGAACGTGTAATAGGTGTTCTTGCGCCCGAGCATGTCCGACAGCGAGGCCCAGAAGATGCGCCCGAGGCTGTTGAACAGGCTGATCAGGCCGACCAGGCCCGCGGCGGCAGCCACCACCGCGGCCTTCTGCGCGGCGCTGAGCGCCGCCGCCGTCGCGGTCACCCCGACCAGCCTGCTGCCGAACACATCCTGCAGCATCGGGCTGGCCATCGAGATCACCGCGATGCCCGCCGTCACGTTGAGGAACAGCACGCCCCAGATCAGCCAGAACTGCGGGGTCTTCCAGGATTGCTCCACATGCACGTGGCGGTGGGTGATCATCTCGCTGGCGTGGCTGCCTGCCGGCGGCGTCCAGCCGGCCGGATGCCAGCCGTTGGGCGGTACGCGGAAGCCGATCGCGCCCGCCGACATCGCCAGAAAATAGATCGCGCCCATCACCATCAGGGTGGGGGCCACGCCTTGCACGCCAGGCGCGGAGAAATGCTTCATCAGCGCCACTGCCAGCGGTGCTCCGATCATCGCGCCGCCGCCGTAGCCCATGATGGCGAAGCCGGTGGCCATGCCGCGGCGGTCGGGGAACCACTTGATCAGCGACGACACCGGGGAGATGTAGCCCAGGCCCTGGCCGATGCCGCCGAGAAAGCCGGCGCCCAGATAGACCAGCCACAACTGATGCACCAGCACGCCGATGCCGCCGAGCACCAGGCCGCCGCCCCAGCTCAGTGCGGCGATGAAGCCCGCCTTGCGCGGGCCCGCATGTTCCAGCCAGCCGCCCCAGATGAAGGCGGAAATGCCCAGCATGGCGATGAAGGTCTCGAAGATGTGGGTGACCTGCGGCACCGTCCAGTTGCAGCCGGTGCTGGTCAAGGCCGCGAAGAAACCCAGCTTGGCGCAGACCAGCGGGTCGGTATTGTTCAGCAGCTTGCTCATCGGCAGCCAGAACACCGAAAAGCCGTAGGCCATGCCGATCGACAGATGGATCGCCAGTGCGGCGGGCGGGACCAGCCAGCGGTTGAAGCGCGGACTGGCGATGGTGCGTTCCCTGGCGAAGAAACCCGGCGTACCTCGTGTCGCCGTGTGCGGACCTGTGGACTGGGCTGTCTCGGCCATGAACTGTTCCCCCTGGTTCATCCGGCCCCGGCGCCGGAGATCGCTGCTACATTTAGCGGCTGCCGGAAATCGATACCACTCGACCAAAGTCGTAGGCCACGCCACACTGGCCGGGTCTGGATACGAGCGTGATCGGACGCCGGTTTTCTTTGGTGCAGTGCACCGCGACGTACAGGTTGAGGACACACACGATGCGCATGATTCTCCGTTGCCTGATGGCCCTGGCCCTGCTGATCGCGCCGCTGTCCGCGCCGGCGGGAAGCGCTCGCCACATCACGATTGCCGCCGCCGCGGATCTGCGTTTCGCGATGGATGCCATCGTCGCCTCCTACCGTCATGAGCATCCCGGCGATGCCATCGACGTGGTCTACGGTTCCTCCGGCAAGCTGCTGGCGCAGATCGAGCAGGGCGCGCCGTTCGCGCTGTTCTTCTCGGCCGACAGCGGTTACCCGCGGCAACTGGTTGCCGACGGCCAGGCGGGCGGGCGGCCCGTGCCCTATGCGCTGGGCGGCATCGTGCTGTGGAGCGCCAGCATCGACATGCGCAAGGTGCGGGTCGGCGATCTGCTGCAGCCGCGCTTCGGCCGCATCGCGATCGCCAATCCACAGCACGCGCCATACGGCAAGCGGGCCGAACAGGCGCTGCGCGCCGCCGGCATCTGGGGCCAGTTGCAGTCGCGGCTGGTCTATGGCGAGAACATCGCGCAGACCGCGCAGTTCGCGCAAAGCGGCAACGCCCGGGTCGGCATCGTCGCGCAGTCATCGATGCGGGATCCGGCGATGGCCGCGGGCAGCTATGTCGAGGTGCCGGCGGCGGCCTACCAGCCGCTGCGGCAAAGTTTCGTGCTGACCCGGCGCGGCGCCGGCGACCCGCTGGCGCGGGATTTCGCGCAGTACATGCTGGGTGCGCAGGCGCGCGGCATCCTGGTGCGCTACGGTTTCCATCTGCCCGACGCCGCGGGAGGCTGACCGAACCCGATGGCGCTGCTGTCGCCCCAGGATCTGCAGGCATTCGGACTGACCTTGCGGCTGGCCGCGACGGTGACCGCGTCGCTGCTGCTGCTGGGCACGCCGCTGGCATGGTGGCTGGCGCGCACCCGTTCGCGCTGGCAGCGGCCGGTGGCCGCGGTGGTGGCGCTGCCGCTGGTGCTGCCGCCGACCGTGCTCGGCTTCTACCTGCTGCTGCTGCTCGGTCCGCACAGTGTGGTGGGGCGGTCGATGGCCGCGCTGGGGCTGTCGCCATTGCCGTTCACCTTCGCCGGGCTGGTGGTGGCCTCGATGCTGTATTCGCTGCCGTTCGTGGTGCAGCCGCTGCACAACGCCTTCGAGTCGGTCGGCACACGGCCGCTGGAAGCCGCCGCCTGCCTGCGTGCCGGCCCGCTCGACCGCTTCCTCTCGGTGGCGTTGCCGCAGGCCATGCCGGGCTTCGTGACCGCGGCGGTGCTGGGCTTCGCGCACACCGTCGGCGAATTCGGCGTGGTGCTGATGATCGGCGGCAACATCCCGGGCCGGACGCGGGTGCTGTCGCTGCGCATCTACGACCACGTCGAAGCCGGCGAGTACCACCAGGCGCACATGTTGTCGCTGTGCCTGCTGGTGTTCTCGTTCAGCGCGTTGCTGGCGATGTCGCTGCTGCGTGCGCGCAGGCACCGGCATGACTGAATCCGGCGGGCTCGACGCCAGGCTGCAGTGGCGCCGCGGCGCGCTCGCGCTGGATCTCGACATCGCGCTGCCGCCGCGCGGGATCACCGCGGTGTTCGGCCCTTCCGGCGCCGGCAAGACCAGTTGCCTGCGCGCGATCGCCGGGCTGGAGAGCGGCAGCCGGGGTAGCGTGCGCTTCGGCGGCGAGCTGTGGCAGGACAGTGCGCGCGGCGTCTTCGTGCCGCCGCATCGGCGCCGGCTCGGCTATGTGTTCCAGGACGCGGGCCTGTTCACCCATCGCTCGGTGGCCGGCAACCTCGACTACGGCTACCGGCGTGCCGGGCAGCCGGCGCAACTGGACCGCGAGGGGCTGGTCGACCGGTTCGGCGTGCGGCCGCTGCTGGCCCGGCGGGTCGACACGCTGTCCGGCGGCGAACGCCAGCGCGTGGCGATCGTGCGCGCGCTGTTGTCCGATCCCGCCCTGCTGCTGTTCGACGAGCCGCTGTCGGCGCTCGATGCGGCAGCCCGGGACGACTTGCTGGGTCGTCTGGAAACCCTGCACGCCTCGCTGGCGGTGCCGATGATCTACGTCAGTCATGCCATCGACGAGGTCGCCCGGCTGGCGGATCATCTGGTGCTGCTCGATGCCGGCCGGGTGGTGGCGCAGGGGCCGTTGCAGGCGACCTTGACCCGGCTGGACCTGCCGCCGGCGCTGTCCGGGGCGGTGGGCGCCGTGCTCGAAGGCATCGTGGTCGGCCACGATGCCGAGGACCACCTCACCGAACTGGCGTTCGCCGGCGGCACGCTGTGGCTGCCGCGCCGCGGCGATGCCGTGGGGCGCACGCTGCGCTGTCGCATCGGCGCCCGCGACGTGGTGCTGTCCCGCGAGCGCCAGCACGCCAGCAGCGCGCTCAACCAGATCCGCTCGCGGGTGGTCGCGATGGCCGCGGCGGAGCATCCTTCGCAATGCCTGGTCCGGCTCGATGCCGGTGGCTGCGCATTGCTGGCGCGCATCACGCGCCGTTCCTGGCAGGCGCTGGAACTCGAACCCGGCAGCGAAGTATGGGCGCAGGTCAAGGCGACGGCCCTGGGTGGCTGAACTCGCTTCCACGGCCATGCCGAATCGTTCGCTCGTCGTCAAAAACGCCAGGTGCCACCATGCCTTCAGCCATGCCATAGCCGGGGTCGTCGCATCGATGAACGAGTTGGCCAGTGCCGCCGAAGCCGAATCCCTGATCGCCCGGTACCTGCCGGCGCTGCTGGCATCGATCGGGGCCCGGCCCGCGCCGGCGGAACAGGTATGCCTGGAGGCGGCGGTCGACAGTCACGCCGTCCTGACCTGTTTCGTGCCGGTGCGGGTGCGCTCCGATGCGTCCGCCCGGGCGATGGCGCATCCGGTGCCGGTGCGCACCTCGGGCGATTTTTCCTCGCTGCCGCGTACGAAGGCTTGCGTTTCGCCTTGCCGGGGAAGGACGACGGCGACACGCTGGAACTGCTGTTCGACGTGGACGTGCGCGACAGCGTGAGGCGACGCCGGCCGTCGTGATCCCGCGCCGGCCGTCGCCTATCGCGGGCGTACCCGGATGACCTGTTCGGACAAGGTCTTGCCGTGGATATCCCAGGCGCGCAGGCGATAGCGTCCCGGCGGCAGATACAGCTTGCTGGCGACGTGGTCATGCATGAAGGCGTAGCGGTCGATGGCGATGGCGTCGTCGGGCTCGTCGATGTCGTGCGCGTCGACCACGCAGGGCACGACGACCTTGCACAGCCGCGTGCTGATCCTGACCGGGAAACGCCCCTCCTGCTGCGCAAGCCAGTCGGGACGCTGTGTATCGACGTACGGCGTCAGCATGGGTTGCGATCGCATGGTGTCGTTCACGAACGCGAGCCGCTGGACGACCCCGCTGTCGATCGCCCCCTTGCCGGCGGCCGGCGGCAGGACCACGCTGATGTCGTACAGGTCCGGATTCGCGCTCCATGGCTTGCCGGTGGCGCGGTTGAGCAGCACGATGGGAACCTTGGGGTCGAAGTCCCCGACCAGCTCCCGGTAGCCGTCCGGTTCGGCCGGGATCTGTTCGAGGAACCCGGTCTGGTCGATCGACAACGGCTCGATGCCGGTGAGCTTCTGCAACTGCATCGCCATGGGCCGGACCGTGCCGAGTTGCCCCTGCGCCTTGTCGATGTGCGCATAGCCGGCGTGGACGAACAGGCGGGCATCGGGATGGCCGGCAAAGACGCGTCGGTAGAGATTCTCGGCCTGCCCGGATTCGCGCTGCTGCGTCGTGCCTTCGGCCACATCGTAGGGCACGATCTTGTAGCCCAGCCGGATCGCCTCGCGCACGATCTCGCCGTAGGTGGGCTCGTGCAGGTAGATGGTGCCGCTGGCCCTGGTCGGGTAGCCGCGCCGCATCAGTCCGGGATCCTGGTCGCGCAGGGCCTCGGCGGCAAAGTAGTTGAACCCGAGCTTGCGCAGGCGGGGCAGCAGGGCCAGCGTGAGTTGCCGCGTGTGGGCGTCGTGGTGCGCCTCGTTGACCATCACGATGCGGCGGTGGGCGGCCAGTTTCGCGATGACGTCGACGGCGGCGGCGGACTTCCATTCGGCAGGCTTGGGCAAGGCGCTGCCCGCCGGCAGGCGGTTCTTGAGCGGAAAATCGCGGATCGCTTCGTTGTAGAGGCCCAGCTCGTCCTCGCTCGAGGACAGCATCTGCAAGGCGATCGCGCGGTCGGATGCCGACAGCCGCGGCAGCAGGTTGGTCAGGTAGACGTAGCGGGCCAGAGCGTTGGGTTGCCGGTTCAGCGCACGGAACATGACGATCACGGCCGGGCTGAACGATTGGGCGCCGACGGCGGACGCCAGCAGTGCCGCCAGGCAAGACACGACAAGCACGATGCGGATCGGCATGTCCGGGATCCTCGCGCGATTGACGTGCAGCATGCTCGCGAAAAGCCGGCAAGGCAACGATGCCGGATTGCCGGTGCCGGGCAGGCCGCCGCGCCACTACAATGCCGGGCATGGCCAACTTCACCTTGCAGCGCGGCCGCGTGCCGTTGTTGATCAGCCTGCCGCACGACGGCAGTTTCATCCCCCCGGAGATCGCCGCGCGGATGCGGCCGGCGGCGCGGCGTTCGCCGGATACCGACTGGCACGTGGGGCGGCTGTACGAGCCGTTGGCGCATGCGCTGGGTGCCAGCCTGATCCGGCCGCTGGCGTCGCGCTACGTGATCGACCTGAACCGGCCGGCCGACGGCCATGCGCTGTACCCGGGGCAGCGCGAGACGGGCCTGGTACCCACGATCGGCTTCGACGGCGAGGCGCTGTATCTGGATGGCGAGTCGCCGGATGGCGCCGAAGTGCAACGGCGAATAAACGCGTTCTGGCAGCCCTACCATCAGGCGCTGGCGCAGGAACTTGCGCGGCTGCATGCCGAGCATGGCGGGGTGGTGCTGTGGGACGGCCATTCCATCCGCAGTCGGGTGCCGATGCTGTTCGAGGGGCAACTGCCGGATTTCAACCTTGGCACCGCATCCGGAGCGAGCTGCGGCGCGGCCCTGCAAGCACGCCTGCAGGCGTGCCTGGAGTCCCTGCCGCACTTCAGTTTCGCCGTCAACGGCCGCTTCAAGGGCGGGTACATCACGCGTCACTATGGCGATCCCGGCGCTGCCGTGCAGGCGGTGCAGCTGGAGCTGGCGCAGGTCAACTACATGGACGAGGCGACTTTCGAGTACCACGAAGCGGGCGCGCGGGAGGTGCGCGACTGCATCGGGCGCATGCTGCAGCTGTGCCTGGCGTGACCGCAAGTTGTTGCTGTCTGCGGCGGACTGCGGACGAAAGCCGGGGGCGTGCCGGCTTGCTGCGCACCGAGTCCGAAATCCCGTTCAGCCGGGGTATCCCGTCCACGCTGTTCGCGCTGTTATGGTGGGGCTGTCGTGCCACCCGAGTTGCCGGGTTCCGGCCGGGTTCGCGATAACTTGATCATGCGAGGCTCAACATGATGATGCGTAAACTTGCGGTCGCTTTCCTGGTAGCAGCGGGTGTGGTGCTTTCCGGCTCCGCACTGGCCGAGGCAGCTGCTCCGCAGGCAGGGGCGGCGACCGGGCAGAGCACTCCAGCTGCTTCCACCCCGGCGGCTGAAGCTGCCCCGAAGGCAGCTCCGATGAAGCACATGACTCACCACAAGACCCACGCCAAGGCGCATCACAAGACCCACGCCAAGGCGCACCACAAGATGGCGCACCACAAGATGGCGCACCACAAGACGCACGCCAAGACCCACGCCAAGGCGCACCACACGATGCACCACAAGGCTCGTCATCATATGGCGGCGCCGAAGAAGGCCGCCGCTCCGGCTGCAGCTTCCACCGCCGGCTGACACGCGGGTCGTTGATCGTGAACCGCAACCCCGCCGGACCACCCGGCGGGGTTTTTCATTGCGAAGCGCGAAACCCGCCCGGGCGCCGTTACCTCACTGCCGTGCGTGGGCCGGGAGTGCCGCCACGCATTTGAGTTCGATCGCGATGGGCGTCGGCAGCGCGCCGATGCCCACGGTGGTGCGGCAGGCGTCGACGCCGGCGAAGTATTCCGCATAGAGGCGGTTGTACACCGCAAAATCGCGCGGCAGGTCGGTCAGGTAGACGGTGACGTCGACCAGATCGTTCCACGCCGCACCGCCGGCTTCCAGGATCGCGCGCACGTTGGCGAAGACCTGCCGGCACTGCGCCTCGATGTCGTAGCCGGTCAGCCGCCCGTCGGCGGCGTGCACGTTGCCGGGGATCGCGTTGCTGCCCGGCTGGCGCGGACCCACGCCGGACAGGAACAGCAGGTCGCCCACCCGGCGGGCGTGCGGGTAGGCCCCGACCGGGGCGGGTGCCGCATCGGTGCGGATGGTGTCGCTCACGGCTGCGCCCGCGGTGTCTTGAGCAGTCGCTGCAGCGACTGCTCGTAGGCCGGGCGCAGGGCGCTTCGCGAGTCGACGTGCATGGCCAGGTCGTGCATGCGGCCATTGTCCAGGCTGTAGCACCATGCGTGCACCGAGAGCTTCTGGCCACGCTCCCAGGCGTCCATCACCATCGTGGTGCGGCAGACGTTGGTCACCTGCTCGATCGCGTTGAGTTCGCACAGCCGCGCATTGCGCAGCGACATCAGGTCCAGCGCGGCGAGCACCGCGTGATGTTTTTCCGCCACGTCGCCGACGTGCCGCAGCCAGTTGTCGACCAGGCCGAGCCGGCGTTCGTCCAGGACGGCCTGGACGCCGCCGCAGCCGTAATGGCCGACGACGATGATGTGCTCGACCTGGAGGACGTCCACCGCGAACTGGATCGTGCTGAGGCAGTTGAGGTCGCTGTGCGCGACCACGTTGGCCACGTTGCGCTGCACGAAGATCTCGCCGGGTGGCAGGTCGACGATCTGGGTGGCCGGCACGCGCGAGTCGGAGCAGCCGATCCACAGGTATTTCGGCGACTGCTGTTTCGCCAGCTGTTCGAAGAAATGCGGATTCTCCGCATGCATCGCGGCCGACCAGCGGCGGTTGCCGTCGAGCAGGTTTTGCAGGGGGCTGGTCAAGGTGCGGTTTCCATATGGTGGGTTTTCGTCAGTAACGGACGCAGATGTTTTTCGCTTCGGTGAAAAAGTGCAACGCCTCGTTGCCGCCCTCGCGGCCGAGCCCGGATTGCCTGGCGCCGCCGAACGGCGTGCGCAGGTCGCGCAGCAGCCAGCAGTTGATCCAGACGATGCCGAACTCCAGCTGGCCGGCGAGGCGGTGCGCGCGGGAGACGTCCTGCGTCCACAGCGAAGCGGCCAGGCCGTAGCGGCTGTCGTTGGCGATGGCCAGCGCCTCGGCTTCGTCCTCGAACGGGAT
The DNA here is from genome assembly GCA_028873095.1 of Pseudomonadota bacterium. GTDB lineage: Bacteria > Pseudomonadota > Gammaproteobacteria > Xanthomonadales > Rhodanobacteraceae > Rhodanobacter. The sequence continues at coordinate 17,505 of JAGWMU010000050.1, forward strand.
AAGGCTCACCACCGGCCCGAAGATTTCCTGCTGGTTGGTCGGCGCCGCCGAGGGCAGGCCCTCGATCACCGTGGGTGCGACGAACCAGCCCCCGGCGCAGCGGCCGGGCAGGCTGAGCGCCGTGCCGCCGCACAG
>JAGWMU010000051.1 GCA_028873095.1 Pseudomonadota bacterium
CCAGGGGTGGCGGGAGTCATCTACGCATCGGTCCGGCAGGCTGCTAGAGTCCGGGCTGTTCCCGACATCGCGAGGTCGTGTCATGGCCGGTTTCCTGCTTTGGCTGTTGCTGCTGGTGTTCTGCTGGCCGCTGGCGCTGCTGGCGCTGGTGCTGTACCCGCTCGTGTGGCTGCTGTTGCTGCCGCTGCGGCTTGTCGGCATCACGGTGACCGCGGTGTTCGCTTTCCTCGGCGCGCTGCTGATGCTGCCGGCGCGTGTGCTGCGCGGCCGCCCGGTCTAGCCGGGGCGTGGACAAACCGCACGCGCCGTCGTGCGAGCGCAACCGCGAACCGATCCTTGCCGTGTTGCGCGACCGCTTTGCCGATCGTCGGCGCGTGCTGGAGATCGGCAGCGGCACCGGCCAGCATGCGGTGCATTTCGCCGCAGCCATGCCCCAGCTGGTCTGGCAAACCTCCGATCGCGCCGAAAACCTGCCCGGCATCCGCGCCTGGCTGGACGAGGCGGCGCTGCCGAACACGCCGGCGCCGCTGGAACTGGACGTGGCCGGCGCATGGCCGCGCGCAACGTTCGACGCGGTATTCAGCGCCAATACCTTGCACATCATGGCGTGGCCCGAAGTGCAGCAGCTGTTCGCCGGGCTACCGGGGGTCACCGGCGCCGGCGCCATCCTGGCCGTGTACGGCCCGTTCAACGATCGGGGCCGCTACAGCAGCGACAGCAACGCCGCCTTCGATCGATGGCTGCGCGAACGTGGCGCGCACATGGCGATCCGCGACGCCGCCGCGGTCGATGCCCTGGCGGAACGCGCCGGCTTCGCGCTGATCGACGATCTCGCGATGCCGGCCGACAACCGCTGCCGCATCTGGCGGCGCGGCCGCGACCGGCTGTAGAAAAACCGCCAAACCGGGTACAAAGGCGGCATGAAGTCGATCGACACGATGACGCCCTGCCCGTGCGGAAATCCGGCCGGCTACGCGCGCTGCTGCGGGCCATTGCACGACGGCGCCGAGGCGGCGACCGCCGAGCAGCTGATGCGCGCACGCTACAGCGCCTACGTGCTGCTGCGCGAGGATTACCTGCTGGCCAGCTGGCATGCCGACACCCGGCCGACCTCGCTGCGGCTGGCCGCGCAGCAACCGGCACCGACCTGGCTGGGGCTGGAGATCCGCAAGCAGCGCACCGATGACGAGCGGCGCGCGACCGTCGAATTCGTCGCCCGCTACCGCCTCGGCGGCGGCCGCGCGCAACGCCAGCACGAAACCAGCCGCTTCGTGCGCGAGCATGATCGCTGGTATTACCTCGACGGCGAACTCAAGAACTGAGCGGCTATCGCGTGCGCTCCCGCGGCAGGCAGCCGTACCTGTAGGAGCCCACCCTGTGGGCGAATGCTTTTGCCGGGCATCGGTAAAGAGCATTCGCCCACAGGGTGGGCTCCTACGCAGTTTGAGTGCGACCGTTCAGAACCCCGGCACGCCGGCCGCATGCAATCGCGCGGCCTGTTCGCGCACGGCCGGATGGCCGAAGAACGCGGCCAACTGCCCGGCGCGGCCGGCGCCGACGCCCTCGATCGCCTGCCACTGGCTTGCACGGCGCGCACTGAGCGTGCTCCAGTCCGGCAACCCGGTGCGGCCAGCGGGCGGCATCCCCAGTGCGTGCAGCCAGCGCTCGAAGGAACGCCCGCGGGCGGAAGCGAAGGTCTGTGCCAGGGTGTCGGCACGAACCCGGCCGATGCCCGGCACGCCGGCCAGCTGGGCCGGCGTCAGGTCCATCCAGTCGAGCAGGCCGTGGATCAGCCCGGCGTCGATCAGCGCCTGCCAGGTATCGGCGCCGAGGCCGTCGAGCTGCAGCCCCTGCCGGCCGCCCAGCCACTGCAGGCGTGCCAGGAACTGCTGCCGGCAGGCGGCCTCCGCTCGCCAGCAGCTGAGCGCATCGTAGGTCTGCGGATCCGGCGGCGTCACGGCGGCACGCTGCTGCGTGCGCCACACTACCGACCGCAGGCGCGGAATGGTCAGGCCGGCGAGCGCCACCTCGACCTGGTCGCCGGGGCGGATGTCCAACTGGCGCCAGCGCCGCAGCGAACCGACGCTGACCCGCTGCACGCGATGGTCGTCCAGTTGCACCGGCCGCAGTTCCAGCACCGGCGTGATGCGGCCGGTGCGACCGACCGTGAAGCTCACCGCACGCACTTCCGCCAGCGCCTGCGCCGCCGGATATTTCCAGGCCACCGCCCATGCCGGCGGCGCCGCCTGCCAGGTCGCCGCCGCGGGCCGATGACCCTGGCGCACCACCGTGCCGTCGACGGCGAACGGCATCGCCTGGCGATACCACCGTTCGCGCCAGCGCCTGATCTCGGCCAGGCTGCCGACCGGCCGGGTGTAGCTCACGCTGTCGTCGAGCCCCATCGCCTTGAGCCCGGCCAGCCGCGCCGGCATGCCGGGCGGACCGTCGGGCCAGTCCCACACGAACAGGCCGATCTTCGCGGCCGTGGCGGCATCCAGCGCATCGCGCGCCAGCGCCCCGGCCACCGCCGAGCGTGCATTCGCGCCACCGTCGCGGGCCTGCACATGACCGGGTACGCGCCAATAGAGTTCGCCCTGCAGCACCACCCGTGCCGGCGCATGCGGCAGCTGCCTGGGGACGGCATCGATGCGCCGTGCCCGGACGGTCCAGTCCGAACCCCGGACGCCGTCGCCGCGACTGGCCGCCTGGCGCAATTGGCCGTCCAGATACAACAGCGTGACCGCCACGCCATCGGCCTTCGGCTGCACCCACAGATCCCGATTGCCGCGCGCCTGCATCCACGCCGCCAGCGCGGCGGCGTCCGGCAACTTGGCCAGCCCGGTCTGCACCACCGGCGCGCGCGTGCTGCCGCCGGCGCCGGCCAGCGGCGCGGGCGGTGCCGGCGACTGCGCCGGAAAACACTCGCGCCAGCCGGCAAAGCGTTGCAGCGCCTGATCGTAGACGGCATCGTCGACCGGCGACTGGCCGCCGGCCCGGTACGCACGATTCCAGTCGTCCAGCCGCGCATGCAGCGCGTTCAATTCCTGCCGCGCCTGCGCCGGAGTCCAGTCGGGACAGTCGGCCGCCGGCACTGCGCCGCTGCAGAAACCGGCGATGCCGGCGGCAAGCCACGGCCATCGGTTGCGCATGGAGCTGCCCTCGCGCCGTACGGGAACCGACAGGCTAGCCGGCAACCGGCAGCGCGGGCAGTCGGCGATGCCGATGCGGCGCGTAGGTGCCGACCGGAGCGCGGGCTCGGCGGACGCCGCCCGGTGCGGCGCGCGTTGCCGGCTTCATGCGTCGGTGGCGGCGGAGCGGGCGCCGATGCGCAGCATCGTCTCGCCGTCGAAACGGCCGTTCGGGCCGAAGCGCCGTTCCACGATCGCGCCGTGGCCGTCGTGCCCGAGCGCCACCACGGTGCTGGCGCGGGTGCCGTAGAGATCGCCGCGGATGAAGGCGGACGACAGCCAGCGTTCGCGTTCCGGCCCGATGCCGGTATCGGGCAGCTGCGCGTCGGGCGCGACGCGTTCGTCGGCCAGCGCGTCGAACAGCAGGGCGAAATCGTCGTCGCCGCCGCGATCGATCCAGTCCTGCAGCCGCTGCATCAGCTCCCGGGTCTTCGGCCATGGCGTGTTGAAGTCGGCGTTGGACAGGCCGTGCACGCCGGGCGTCACCGCCTGCATGCCCGGCGCCGGACGGTTGCCGAGATAGAACGCGTCGCGCGCGTCGAAGGTCAGCAGGTTGAACGGGCGATAGTCCGCCGCCGCCGCGAGCAACCGCTGCGCATGGCCTGCCGCGTCCGGCGCGCCGGCAAGATAGTCGGTCGCCAGCAGCCCGCGCGAGGCGCCGAGCTGCGGGTCGCGCGGGTCGCGCACGTTGGTCACCACGCAGCAGCGGCCGGCGTCGGTCGCGCCCAGCCAGGTGCCGCCGGCCTCAAGGTCGCGACCGCCGACGATCGGCATGTCGCTCCAGCGCACCAGCGGCGCACTGGGGCGCGCGTGGAATTCGTCGCGGTTGCCGGCCAGCAGCAGGCGCCAGCGCGGATGCGCGTGCCAGGCGAAGGCGATCAGGCACATGGATGCAGGAGTGAGTGAACAGGAGTGAGGGGTGAGAGACGGGGGTTGCGGCGAGGCAAGGGCGACCGGCCCTGCCCGTGGCTGGCGGACAACCGGGTGACCCGGCCAGGAAACCCGCCGGCAAACAGGGCTTGCCGAAGCGGCCGGCGTACGCGGCGTTCATTCTCCGCTCTCACTTCGCGCTCCTGTTCACCCGGTCCTCGCCCGCCGCCCTGCGGCTTCGGCCCAGCGCGCCGCCACGCGCGGACTGGTCATGCAGACGGCCTCGTCGGTGACGGTGGTGACGGCGCGCTCGAGCAGCTGGATGTCGGCCTCGTGCTGGCGTGCCACGTGCGGATCCTCGAAGAAGATCGCTCGCTGGCAGCGGCGCTCCAGCACCAGATCGGCGATCTGCGCATCGCCGCCCATCGGACCGCTCTGGTAGCGGTCCACCCAGGCCCGCTGCCGCGGCCAGCCGCGGCTCCAGGCCAGCTCGTTGAGACGCTGGCCGGTGGTGCCGGTGGCGATCCGGCGGGCGAATCGCGACAGCAGGCCGAAATGCTCCGCGGCATAGGCCAGCATCTGCGGTTTCATCGCGTCGTGCGCGATCAGCGCCAGGGTCTGCGTCTCCAGCGCGTGCAGGCCGTCGGCGCCCGGGTCGGGGGCAAGGCCGGCATGGATGCGTTCCATCTCGATCCAGTCGCGTGCCGAGGCCACGGTCGAGATGAACGGCTTGCCGTGGATCACGCACTGGCGCTTGAGCGCCACCGCTTCGGGAAAGATCGAGGACGGGTCGACCGGATCGATCAGGTAGATCGCGCCATCGAGCGTGCGGCCGGGCTCCGGCAGTCCGACCACCTCGGCCACCAGCTTCATCAAACCGCCCTCGCGGCCGTTCGGATAGCGGCGCAAGCCGGGGTGACCGGCAAGGCATCCGGCGCGGGCGACCGCATCGTGGGTGCGCCCCACCGCATGCAGGCCCAGATCCAGTTCGCGGATGCCCGCCTCGCAGGCCCGCAGCCAGCGGAACAGCGCCGCGTCGTCGTGGCTGTGATGAAGCTGGTTGGCGGCAAGGCCGAGGCGCATGAAGCGTGCTCCTGAAAGCGGATGAGTCACCCGAAGAACCAGTAGCACACGCCGATCGACGCCAGCACGCCGGCCAGGTCGGCCAGCAGCGCGCAGCCGATGGTGTGGCGCACGCGGCGGATGCCGACCGCGCCGTAGTACACCGCCACCACGAAGAAGGTGGTCTCGGTGCTGCCCTGCACGGTGGCCGCCAGCAGCGCGGGAAAACTGTCGACGCCGGAATGATGCATGGTCTCGATCAGCATCGCGCGGGCGGCGCTGCCGGAGAACGGCTTGACCAGCGCGGTCGGCAGCGCGTCGACGAAGCGCGCGTCCAGCCCGGCATGCAGCACCAGCCAGCGGATGCCGCCCAGCACGAAATCCAGCGCGCCGGACGCGCGCAGCACGCCGACCGCGCACAGCATGCCGACCAGGTAGGGAAGCAGATCCCTGGCGACGTCGAAACCCTGCTTCGCACCGTCGATGAAACTCTCGAACAGCGGCACCTTGCGGTACGCGCCCACGCTCACGAACGCCACGATCGCGCCGAACAGCAGCAGGTTGCCGAGCAGGCCCGACAGCGACGCCAGCGCCGCAGCCGTCATCGAGGCCAGCAGCGCGATGAAGCCGCCCAGCAGCAGCGTGCCGCCGCCCAGCCACGCCAGCACCACCGGATCGCGCAGGCGCAGTTTCTGCATGAACGCCACGCTGAGAAAACCGGTCATGGTGGACGCGGAAGTGGCCAGCAGGATCGGCAGGAACACCAGCGTGGGATCGTGCGCGCCGGCCTGCGCCCGGTACATGAACACGGTCACCGGCAACAGCGTCAGCGAGGACGCATTGAGCACCAGGAACAGGATCTGCGCGTTGCTGGCGGTATCCGCCGAGGGATTGAGCGTCTGCAGTTCGCGCATCGCGCGCAGCCCGATCGGGGTGGCCGCGTTGTCCAGCCCCAGCGCGTTGGCGGCGAAGTTCAGCGTGATCAGGCCGATCGCCGGATGCCCGCGCGGCACCTCAGGCATCAGCCGCGCGAACAGCGGCCCCAGCAGGCGCGCCAGATGATCGACCAGGCCGGCCTGCTCGGCGATGCGCAGGAACCCCAGCCACAAGGTCAGCGTGCCGAACAGCAGCAGCATCACCTTGACCGACAGATCGGCCATGTCGAACAACGCGCCGACCACCGCGGCGAACACGCCCTCGTCGCCACCGACCAGCCAGCGCGCCAGCGCCGCCACCGCGGCGGTCAGGAAAAACCCGAACCACAGCCGGTTCAGCATGGGCGAAGCGACGCGGCGGGGAACATAGGCATGCCGGCATTATCGGCGACACCGGCGGCGGCGGCCACCGATGCCATCGCCGCAAACGCAGCAGGCGCACCCATGTAGGCCGCCGCGTTGATGGCCGCATGCCAGGCGCGTTGCGCAATATGTTGCGGCATGGCAAATGCCTCGTTTTTGAACCGCCGCAACCGCAATAGCCTGCGCAACCCCTACCGTCCGACGACTCGGCACAGCCTGGCCTCAAAATCACGGATCGTATTGCGCCGCAATATCGCAATTATATTCGAAAACACACAAGCGATTACGCATGCTGTCTACTGGCACGATAATCCCGGCGTTTTCGAAATAGCTTGCGTTTGCATGGCGCCTCCACAGCACCACGCCGTCGCACAGGAACGGTGCAGCGGCAAGGAAAACAAGCCTTTTCAGCGACGCGCAAGCCACTGTCCAGAGCGGGCGAAACGTTTTGCAGCGAGGCTCCGCGGTTGTTGACTTTTTGTTACGCCAAGACGTAGCCTCGAGAAAGTTGCGCTGAATATTCGACTGCCTGGCGGCATGACTGAATTGACGTCGACAGCGGATTGAAGATCCATTGGTTCAATGGGGGTAGTTGATTGGCCGTACATCGTTGAGAGACGGTTATTTCGGGGTTTAATTTCAAACAATGTCCACGATATATCGTGCTGGGGAGTCGCTATGTCAATGAAGTGCAAGAATTATATCGATGTCAGGAAATCCAGGCCGGTGCGCCGCACCGCCATGACGGTGGCGATCACCGCCGCGCTCGCCATGACCGGCGGCCAGGCGATCGCCCAGTCGACGACCGGCACCATCTTCGGCCAGGCGCCGGTGGTGAGCGGCGAGACGGTGCAGATCACGGGCGGCGCGGGCTACAACCGCATTGTGCCGGTGGACTCGTCCGGCCGGTACTCGGTCACCGTGCCCGTCGGCACCTACCAGGTCAACTTGTTGCAGAACGGCAAGGTGATCCAGTCGAAGTCGAACATCACGCCGAATGTATCCAGCGGCACCGCGGTCAACTTCGCTGCGGCGGGCGGCAAGGCGAACCCGCTGACGCTGTCGACAATAACGGTCACGGCCAGCGGCTTGCCCGCCGTCGATGTGTCCTCAACCCGCCAGAGCCTGATCATCACCGCTCAACAGCTTTCACATCTTCCGCTCGGCCGCTCCGGCGAGTCGATCGCCCTGCTCGCTCCGGGCACGGTCTACGGAGCAGGTGCGCTGGGCACCGGCCCCACGGGTGCGCCGCTGGTCTCGTTCGGCGGCTCGTCGATCGCTGAAAATGCCTACTACATCAACGGATACAACACCTCCGACCCGCTCTACAACGAGGGCGGCATCACGCTGCCATACGGCTCCATCGAACAGCAACAAACGATCACCAGCGGCTACGGCGCCGCTTACGGCCGTTCGGCCGGTGGCGTGATCAGCCAGATCGGCAAGAGCGGCACCAACGAGTGGCATTTCGGCGGCCAGGCGCTGTGGCGGCCCGACTTCGCCCAAGGCAGCTTCGTCAACTACCACTACAACAATCCGCTGTCGAGCGCGACCGGCAATGTCGGGAAGCTGTACGAATACCGGCAGCCCGACTCGAATTGGGAGACCGTCTACGACGCCTATGTCGGCGGCCCGCTGATCAAGGACAAGCTGTTCTTCTTCATGTCGGCAGAGGCCGACAAGCAGTATCAGGTCACCAACGGCTCGGTCGGCTCAGCCAACATCAGGCAGGAACAGACGAACCTGCCCAAGCTCTACGCCAAGTTGGACTGGAACATCAACGACAACAATGTCTTGTCCCTGACCGGCATCCGCACCTCGCAGCAGTACCATGGCGCGTTCTACAACTACGACAACACCACCCACACCACCGGGGCCTTCAGTACGTTCGCGCCGCAGGGCAAGAACTCGTTCGGCATCTGGATCGCGAAATACACCTCGTACATCACCGACAACCTGACGCTCAATGCGCTGTACGGCAAGATGAGTGGCACGTATTACACCGCTCCCCCGGGCAGTGGAGCCTCGTCGCTTGCCCACATCACCAACGCCAATCAGGAAAACCCTGCGCTGGACAGCGGCAACGCCAATGGCATCCAAAATGCCAACCAGTTCGCGACGCTCCCCAATTCCAACCATACGGGCGGCAACAACAACCTGCGGATTGACCTTGACTGGAAGCTGGGCTCGCACGACCTGCAGTTCGGCATCGACAACCAGAACACCTTCGACAGAGGCGACGGCAGCATTACCACCGGCCCGGGTTATGCCTGGCAGTATGGCAACGGCATCCCCACCAACTACATCGTTGGCTCGAATCCGGCCAATGCACCGTGGGTCGATGCTCCAGCCGCCTATCCGAACGGCGCAGGCGGCTACTATGTCAGCCAGGTCAGATTCTTTACCGCCGCAGCGGTGGCGGTGAGGCAGCGCGCCCAATTCATCCAGGACAACTGGCAGGCCACCGACAACCTGCTGCTGAAACTGGGTCTGCGCAACGACCAGTTCACCAATCTCAACGCCAAATCGGTGCCCTACATCCGCGAGCACAGCGGCCAGCTGGCGCCACGCCTTGGCTTCAGCTGGGACGTGTTCGGCGATTCCAGCCTGAAGGTATTCGGCAATGCCGGACGCTACTACCTGGCACTGCCCACCGGCGTGGCGGTGCGCGAGGCCTCCGCGTCGACCTTCACCAGCCAGTACTACACGTACTCGGGCATCGATCCGACCACCGGCTATCCGACAGGGCTGACCCCCATCAATTCGAACGGGCAGACGTCGGGCCCCGGGGTGCCGGTTTCGCTGAACAACGAATACGGCCAGGCGCTCAATCCGTACACCGTGCATTCCACCAACATCAAGGCCGAGTACCAGGACCAGTTCGTGCTGGGCATGCAACAGCAGTTCGCCAAGTCGTGGGTGTACGGCGTGCAGGGCACCTACAGCAGACTGGGCCGGATCATCGACGACGTGGGCGATCCCATCCCGCAGTGCGAACAGCTGATCGCACAGAACCCGAGCATCTCGGCGGCCAACCCGGGCGCGCTGGCGGCTTGCGAGGGCAATCCTGCCTCGTACAACATCCAGGGCAGCGTGCTGATCAACCCCGGCTCGACGAACAACTTCAGCGTCGTGAACCCCGCCGGCGGCTATTACCACTACACGGTATCGCCGTCGCAGTTCGGCTTCCCGAAGGCTACCCGCAAGTACTACGCGCTTGAGGCCTTCCTGGAGCATGTGTGGGACGGCAAATGGACCGGCAAGCTCGACTACGTGTTCTCCAAGAGCTACGGCAGTACGGAAGGCCCGGTCCAGTCGAACATCGGCCAGGGCGGTTCCTCGGGCTCGATCACCACGCAGTGGGATTACGGCCAGCTGATGCAGTACGCGAACGGCGTGCAGGCCAACAGCCGCAAGCATGTGTTCAAGGCCTTCGGCTCATACCAGATCGCACCGGAGTGGCTGGTCAGCGGCATCGTGACCGTGGCCTCCGGTACGCCCAAGAGCTGCCTGGGATACTTCGGCCCCGGCCAGACCAACCCTGGCCTCGGCTATGGTTCCTTCACCCATTGGTGTAACGGCAAGCCGGCGCCGGGCGGCTCGACGGGCTACACGCCGTGGATCCACCAGCTGGATCTCAGCCTCGAGTACCGGCCGCTGTGGGCGCAGAAGAAGCTGGCGATACAGCTGCAGGTCCACAATGTGCTGAACGAGCAGAAGGTGACCCAGTACTACCCGTACTTTGGCCAGTATCTGCCGGGAGCCACGCCGGCCACGACCGTCTACTCATATCCGAGTTACGGCCGGCCGGAGTACACGGAAACGCCGCGCTATGTGCAGCTTGGCGTGACGTACGACTGGTAAGAGCGCGTCGGGTGCGTGCATCCCGGAATTGGGGATGCACGGCTGTTTCCTGCAACAACCAGAAGGGTCGCCGTCATCCGGCGGCCCTTTTGCTTGGGCGGCGGCGCTGCCGGCCGTACGCAAAGGGAAACTTCGCCGAGGGAGGCTTGCGGCGCCATCTTGCGGCGCCAGGGCAACGGGCGGTACCCGTCTCAAGCGCACCGGGCCATGAGCCGGTGCCGGCATTGAATCGGGCGCCGCGCCGGTACGCGAGTTTTTTGATGGATTGCAGGGAGAACGGCTTGGCTACGTCATGCGACGCCACTGGCGGGGCGGGCCGTGGGCATTCACGATATGCAGCCCGCCGCTTGCGGATACCGTACCCGTGGTGAATCGATCCACAGACAAACACTGGACCCGCGTCTACCGTTACCTGGCGATGCGGCAACTGGCTCCCGCCCGGGCCGAGCTGGAGTGCATTCTTGCGCGCCAGCCCACCTCCGGCGCCGCACATCTGATGCTCGGCGGCCTGCTCGCGGACGCGGACCACCAGCAGGCCGCCGCAGGCCACGTGCTGGAAGCTGCGCGCAATCCTCCCGCCGATCCCGGCGTGCTGGGCGATCTCATCGCCGCGTTGATCCGGGTCGGCGAGATTGTTGCCGCACGGCGGTTACTGGACCATCCATCGATCACCACCAGTGCTTCGGCGCCAATCCTGCTGCGCGCGGCCACGCAGTTGCAGACGCTGGGCGAACATCGAGCCGCGCTCGGATTGATCGAGCGGGCGCGTGACGCCGGCGCCGATGGACGCGTTTTCCATTTCTCGCGGGCGATCCAGCTGTTGTTCAACGGGCGCCTGGACGAGGCGGAAGCGGACCTGGAACGATCTGTCGCGATCGAACCGCCGCTGGGCCAGGCTTATCTGCATTTGGCGAGGGCACGCCGGCAGACGCCGGCACGCAATCATTTGCAGGCGATCACGAGGGCCCTCGCCAACGTCGAACCCGGCGGCGAAGACCAGGCGGCGCTTGAATTCGCGCGCTACAAGGAGCTGGAGGACCTGCAGCGCTACGATGAAGCGTGGCATGCGCTGGAAAGGGGCAATGCCCTGCTGCACGCGCAGCTGCCCTGCGATTCTGCGCGCGAGTCCGCGTTGTTCGAGCGCCTGATCGAGGTCTGCACGCCCGAGTTCCTGCACCCTGGATCTGCGCGGATCGACGATGGCCCGCGACCGATTTTCGTGATCGGCATGCCACGCTCGGGGACCACGGTGCTGGAGCGCGTCCTGTGCAACCACTCGCAGGTCGAATCCGCCGGCGAGTTGGGCGAGTTCCCCCGCGCACTGGCCTGGGCCACCGACCATGCGGCACCCGTGATGCTGGATGCGACCACCCTTGCGCGGCTGCCACAGGTGGACTGGACCGAGGTTGGTCGCAGGTATCTCGCCCAGACCCGTTGGCGCGCGCGCGGCAACGGGTTCTACGTGGACAAGCTTCCCCGCAACTGGATGCTGGCGGGCCTGATCCACCGGGCGCTGCCCAACGCGCGCATCATCCGGGTGGTGCGCGATCCCATGGATGTGTGTTTCTCCAACTGGCGCGCCTGCTTCGGCGTGGGAGCGGAATATGCCTACGCCTACGACCTTGCCGCGCTGGCCGCGCATTTTGGACAGTATCAGCGCGTACTGGCGCATTGGCAGCGGGCACTGCCGGGGGTGATCCTCGACGTGGATTACGCGCGGCTGGTGCAGGAACCCGAGACGGCGGCGCGCGACATCCTGGCCTTCTGCGGTCTCGACTACGAACCGGGCTGCGTCGACCTGACCCGCAACGCGGCGCCGGTGGCGACGCTCAGTGCGCCACAGGTGCGCCAGCCGATCCACGCCCGATCTTTCCGCGAATGGGAGCCGTACGGCGCGCAATTGCAGGGACTGGCCTCGGCGCTGGCGTCAGCGCCGGAGGACGCCGCACGGTAGCTGCGCCACGAATGAAGGCTCCGGTTGCCGCCCCGTGCCGGTCAGGAGAGGCCCGCGTCGCGCAGGCGCGCTTGCAGTGGCGCCAGCTGTTCGCCGTAAGAGGCGCTCCGCGAGGTATTCGTGCGCAGCGGCTGGCGCACTTGTGCGGCGCTGGCGGTACTGCGCACCGTGCGGGTGGAAAGATGCGGTGCAAGGCAGGCCGCATCGAAGGCGAGTCCGCAGAAATCCAGCAAGCGGCGAATCCGGTTTTCGGGGTCGGCCAGCAACGATTCGTGTGAGTGGTCGAGGATACGTTGCGGGTACAGCGTCTGCCAGTGGCGGCTCAACCGCGCGTATTCGCCGTAGTGGGAGGCCATTTCCGCCAGGTCGTAGCTGAAATAAGCGCCGCTGCTGAACAGTTGGCGATAACAGGCGAAGCAGGTTTCCAGCGCATCGCGATGGCAGTTGATCACCCGCGCGCCCGGCAGCATCGCCATGATCGCACCGACCAGCTGCCAGGTGACGAGGTTCTTGTCGGTGAAGCGCGGGTGTTCGCTGCGCCAGCGCTCGGTGCGCGCGAGATAGTCGCGGCCCAGGCGTGCCCAATCCTCTGCCGTGGCGCTTTGGGCCCATTGCGGAAAGGGCTGGCCGCGTCGCGTCGATTCGTCCTCGAGCACCTGCGGCAGGTCGGTGATTTCGTTGGCGCCCGCCACCTCCGGATGCGAGGCGATGATCTGCTCGGTCAAGGTGGAGCCAGAACGCGGCAGGCTCACGATGAAGATCACCTCGCTGCCCAGCGTGACATCCGCTGCGGCCGGCATGGGCCTCGCGAACGCCTGCATGATCGCCTCCACGCGGGCATGCTCGGCGCCCGTGTCCCATCGCAGGGTTCGGCGCTTCAACGCATTGGCCTGTTGCAGCACGTCGAAGGCCGCCGGGTAATCGCCCTGATCCTCCAGCGCCTTGGCCAGCGCGAAACCGAGCATGATCCGGGTATCGGCCGGGGCAGCGGCTTGGCGGAACGCGCGCTGGAGCCGGGCCACGTCGGATGCTGCAAATGGCTCGGTTTTCAGGTTGGACAGGGAGAACCAGGCCTGTGCCTGCTCGGGTTGCCGACGCAGCACCTCGCGATAGTTGTGCGTCGCGTTGACAATGTCGCCCAGGCCGGTCTGGGCGTCGGCCAGGCTCAACAGCGACAGCACATGATCGGGGTCGAGCTTCAGCGCCCGTCGCAGCGCTTCGCAGGCAGCTTCATACTGGAACTGCAGCTTCAGCGCCTTGCCCAGGTTGTACCAGCCGGAGGCCACCCGGGGCGCCAGCTCGCAGGCTCGGCGCAGGCTGGCCAGGGCAGCATCCGTCGCGCCGGTCTCGAACAGCGCGGTGCCGAGGTTCATGTGCGTGGTCGCGTCGTCGGGGTTGGCGGCCAGCGCATGCTGCAGAAAATCGACGGCCCCCGTGTTGTCGCCGCGCATCTGGGCAACGACACCCATCAGCCGGTTCGCTTCCGCGCAATCCGGCGCCAGCGCCAATACGCCGAACAGCGCGCGCTCGGCATCATCGAGCTGCATTTGAGCCAGCGCCTTGCCTGCCGCGTTGAGCAGACGGGTCACCGTCGGGGACAGGCTGCCAGTCGCTGCATGGGTCGATGGCCGGGACGGGTTTCCCTTCATGGTGTTGCGTGTCCTGGATGCGTGGGCGCCGGATGCAATCGTGGCGGTGACTCGGGAGGTGCGCGGAATTTTGCGTCACCGGATTCTGGTGCGCTGCTGAGGGAGCCATCTCCCCAACCGGATCGTAAAGTGGTTCAAGGCGGCATTCCAGTCGTGGCTCGGTATCGCCCATTTTTCTGCTGCGCCGGGGCGCAGTGCGTCGCCGCCCGGAAAGGACCCCCTGCCCGGCGACTTGCCGCAGGCTGCCGTTGACCGCGTCAATCGCAGCGGCAGTAAGGATCACATCGCCGATCCGGCGGGCAATCGAAGGACGGGATCGGCCGCGCCGGTTGCGCCGCCACGACGGAGGATCGGCAGGCACTCGCGGCCCGTCCTGGCCCGGAACCCGCGGGCGGGCGCGGAGGCGAGCCCGCGGCGGACACGCGACCGCCTGGTCGTTATCCGCCTGCCACCGCCCGGGCGCCGGCATGCACGGAAAGATCCTGCAGCATCCGCGCGATCGAGCCGGCCGCCTCGCGGCCGTCGTAGACCGCGCGCACCACCAGGTCGGCGCCGCGGCAGTTGTCGCCGCCGGCGAAGATCTGCGGGTGGCTGGTCTGCAGCGGCAGCGCGCCGTCGGCGCCGGTGACGACGCGGCCGGAGCGGTCCAGCTGCACGCCATGCGCCTTGAGCCAGTCCGGCGGGCTGGGCAGGAAGCCGAACGACTGGATCACCACGTCGGCGGCGATTTCCGACTCCGTGCCCGCCACGTTGCGCGGACGCGGGCGGCCGTCGCCGGCATCCACCAGTTCCGTGTCGACCACGCGCACAGCGCGCACGCGGCCTGCGCCGTCGTCGAGGATCGCCAGCGGCTGGCGCTGGAACTGGAAGCGCACGCCCTCCTCGCGGCTGTAGTTCACCTCGCGCCGCGAGCCGGGCATGCTCGGTTCGTCGCGGCGGTAGACGCAGGTGACCGAGGCCGCGCCGAGGCGGATCGCGGTGCGGTTGCAGTCCATGCCGGTGTCGCCGCCGCCGAGCACCACCACGTGCTTGCCGGCGAGGTCGATCGCCGCCGGCTCGCCGGCGAGCAGCCGCTCGGTATTGGCGATCAGGAACGGCAGGGCGTCGTGCACGCCCAGCAGCTCGCGGCCGGGCAACTGGCCGTCCACATAGGTGTAGGCGCCGGTGCCGACGAACACCGCGTCGTAATCCTCCAGCAGCTGGCCGAACTCCACATCGCGCCCCACCTCGCGGCCGAGCAGGAAGCGCACGCCCATTTCCTCCAGCACCCTGCGGCGCGTGCGCACCACTTCCTTCTCCAGCTTGAACGGCGGGATGCCGAAGGTCAGCAGTCCGCCGATCTCGCTCTGGCGGTCGTACACGTCGGCCGCGATGCCGGCGTGGCGCAAGCGGTCGGCGCAGGCGAGGCCCGCCGGCCCGGCGCCGACGATCGCCACCCGCTTGCCGGTCTCGCGCACCGCCGACAGGTCCGGCCGCCAGCCCTGGCGCAACGCCTCGTCGGTGACCCAGCGCTCGATGCTGCCGATGGTGACCGCGCCGAACGCGGTCTGCTCCAGCGTGCAGGCGCCCTCGCACAGCCGGTCCTGCGGGCAGATGCGGCCGCAGATCTCCGGCAGGGGATTGGTCTCGTGCATCAGCGTGGCCGCTTCCAGGATGCGGCCTTCCTGCACCAGCTTGAGCCAGTTCGGAATGTAGTTGTGCACCGGGCAGGCGTGCTCGCAGTAGGGATTGCCGCAATCGATGCAGCGCTCGGCCTGGGTCGCCGCCTGCGGCACGGCGAAGTCGCCGGAGATCTCGCCGTAACCGAGCACGCGCACCGCCACCGGCACCGTGCGCGGCGACTGCCTGGGCACATTGAGGAACTGGAAGAGTTTGTCGGTCATGGGGCAATCGGATCTGCTTCGGTGATGGATTGGCGCGAGCACCCGCCCCTCATCCCAACCTTCTCCCCGGCGGGGAGAAGGGGCGAACGCAAGAAGCGCGTCGTTTCATCGGAGCGGGGGTTCACGCTGCGCTCCTCAGTTCCTCGGCCAGCGCCGCCAGGCTCGCGGCCTTCGGCTTGACCAGCCAGAACTTGTATTGCAGGCCGCGGAAGTCGCGCAGGATCTGCCGGCCCCACTCGCTGCCGGTGTACTCGACGTGCCGCATCACCAGGTTGCGCAGGTGCTGCATGTAGTTCTCCATGCCCTCCGGCGAGATGCGCAGGATGTCGACCAGCTCGTGGTTGTAGCAGTCGACGAAATCGCGCTCCAGATCGAGCACGTAGGCGAAGCCGCCGGTCATGCCGGCGCCGAAGTTGAGGCCGACCTTGCCCAGCACCGCCACCACGCCGCCGGTCATGTATTCGCAGCAGTGGTCGCCGGCGCCTTCCACGACCGCCAGCGCGCCGGAATTGCGCACCGCGAAGCGCTCGCCCGCACGGCCGGCGGCGAACAGTTCGCCGTCGGTGGCGCCGTACAGGCAGGTGTTGCCGATGATCGAGGCGTCCTGGCTGGCGAACGGGGAATCCGCCGGCGGGCGCACGATGATGCGGCCGCCGGCCATGCCCTTGCCGACGCCGTCGTTGGCTTCGCCGGTGAGTTCGATGTGCACGCCGCCGGCGTTCCAGGCGCCCAGGCTCTGCCCGGCCGCGCCGACGAGTTTCAGGGTGATCGGGTTGGCGTCCATGCCGTGATCGCCATGCACGCGCGCGACGTCGCCGGAAAGCCGCGCGCCGATCGCGCGGTCGGTGTTGGCGACGGCGTAGGCGAACGTGCCGCCGAGCCCGCGTACCACCGCCTCGTCCGCGTCGGCGCTGATGCGCGCGGCCAGCGCGGCCGGATCGCGCATCGGGTTGCGCGCCAGCGTGCAGGCAAAATCGACGTCCGCGCCGAGGCCCTGGCCGTGGATCAGCGGCGTGAGGTCGAGCCGGTGCTGCACCGGCGTGCTGCCTTCCAGCTGCTGCAGCAAGTCGCTGCGGCCGACGATCTCGCCCAGGCTGCGCACGCCAAGGCGCGCCAGATGGCCGCGCACGTCCTCGGCCACGAAGCGGAAATAGTTCATCACCATTTCCGGCAGGCCGACGAAATGCTCCTTGCGCAGCACCGGATGCTGGGTGGCCACGCCGGTGGCGCAGTTGTTGAGGTGGCAGATGCGCAGGTACTTGCAGCCCAGCGCCACCATCGGGCCGGTGCCGAAGCCGAAGCTCTCGGCGCCGAGCATCGCCGCCTTGATCACGTCAAGGCCGGTCTTCAGGCCGCCGTCGGTCTGCAGCCGCACGCGGCCGCGCAGGTCGTTGCGGCGCAGGGTCTGCTGGGTCTCGGCCAGGCCCAGCTCCCACGGCGCGCCGGCATACTTGATCGAGCTCAGCGGGCTGGCGCCGGTACCGCCGTCGTGGCCGCTGATGGTGATCAGATCCGCGCCGGCCTTGACCACGCCGGCGGCCACCGTGCCGACGCCGGCATGCGAGACCAGCTTCACCGAGATCAGCGCGGCCGGGTTGACCTCCTTCAGGTCGTGGATCAGCTGGGCCAGGTCCTCGATCGAATAGATGTCGTGATGCGGCGGCGGCGAGATCAGGCCGATGCCGGGCTTGGCGTAGCGCAGCCGCGCGATGGTGGCGTCGACCTTGTGCCCGGGCAGCTGGCCACCCTCGCCGGGCTT
>JAGWMU010000231.1 GCA_028873095.1 Pseudomonadota bacterium
CCTGCTCGGCATGGTCGGCAAGGCCGAGCGCGGCCCCGCCGCGATCGAGGCGATCAAGAAGCATCGCTCGGTCTACCTGATGGCCGTCGGCGGCGCTGCGTACCTCGTCTCCAAGGCGATCAAGGCCTCGCGCGTGGTCGGCTTCGCCGACCTCGGCATGGAGGCGATCTACGAGTTCACCGTCGAGGACATGCCGGTGACCGTGGCGGTCGACTCGGCCGGCAGCTCGGTACACCAGACCGGCCCGAAGGAATGGCAGGCGCGGATCGGGCGGATTCCGGTGGTTGTTCAGTAAGGATACGTGCAGCGAGCCGGTTGCTTCGCCCTCGAGGGGAAGCGTCGCCGAACCGAGTGTTCCAACTCGTTCTGAAGCATTGGATCAAGAGCGTTCCACCCTCCTGCGGAGGGCGAGTTACTCTCTCTCGCTTGCCCGAGAGAGAGTAACCAGAGAGAGGGGCACCCTCCTCGGCGCTTGCCGGGCTTTGCCCGGCAAGTCCGTGAGCCGCGGCCGGCCTGCGGGCCTTTTGTCCGCGTCTCACCGCCTCACAAGGGAGTGGTGGGGCAAGAGCATGCGCTGCGCGCACGAAGCGATTGGTGCAGCGCAAGGATCAACGCCATGCAGTCAGGACTTGTCTGAGCTTGGAAGTCTAAACGGCCAAATATGAAATCCGTTGAAACCATTGCATTTGTTTTGCCGCAGCGCAACACTGGTCAGATATTTTTCTCTCCAACTACCGAAACCGGACGCCCGTGAGCTTGCCAACCCCTGAGCCGCTGCCTGCCAACGCCCCCTGGATCGTGATGAAGTTCGGCGGCACCAGTGTCGCCACGCTTCCGCGCTGGCAGAACATCCTGGAGCTGGTCGCCAGCCGCCGTGCCGAAGGCGCGCGCGTGCTGGTGGTCGTCTCCGCCTTGTCCGGCATCACCGATGCGCTCAAGCAGCTGTGCAAGCAGGCCGATCGCGGCCAGCGCGCGGAGTCCGCCAGGGCGATCAGCCAGCGCCACTACGAGCTGCTGGAACACATGCAACTGGAGTTGCCGCAGACGCTCGGCGCGCGCCTGCACGACCTGGCGCAGCTGGCCGACGACGGCGCGGCGGTGCTGGGCGAGCTGGCGTGGCAGGCGCAGGTGCAGGCGCACGGCGAGCTGATGTCCAGCGCGCTGGGCGCGGCGTTCCTCAGCCACAGCGGCCTGCCCACGCAGTGGCTGGACGCGCGCGACTGCCTTGCCGCGATCGCGCTGCCGAACCAGAACGAGCGCACCCGGCTGCTGTCGGCGATGGTCGAGACCAAGCCCGATCCGGCGCTCAACGCGCGGCTCGCCGCGCTGGGCGAGGTGTTCATCACGCAGGGCTTCATCGCCCGCGAACCGGATACCGATCAGGGCAGGGGCCGCACCGTGCTGCTCGGCCGCGGCGGCTCGGACACCTCGGCCTCGTACTTCGGCGCGCTGCTGAAGGCGGCGCGCGTGGAGATCTGGACCGACGTGGCCGGCATGTTCACCGCCAACCCGCGCCAGGTGCCCAGCGCCCGGCTGTTGCAGAAGCTCGACTACGAGGAGGCGCAGGAAATCGCCTCGACCGGCGCCAAGGTGCTGCATCCGCGCTGCCTGTCGCCGCTGCGCGAGCCGCGCGTGCCGCTGCTGATCAAGGACACCAACCGGCCCGAGCTGGAAGGCACGGTGATCGGCCCGGAGGTGCGCGAACACGCGCCCAGCGTGAAGGCGATCAGCGCGCGCAAGGGCATCACCCTGGTGTCGATGGAGTCGGTCGGCATGTGGCAGCAGGTCGGCTTCCTCGCCGACGTGTTCGCCCAGTTCAAGCAGCACGGCCTGTCGATCGACCTGATCGGTTCGGCCGAAACCAACGTCACCGTGTCGCTGGACCCCACCGAGAACCTGCTCGACTCCGACGCGGTGGCGGCGCTGGCCAGCGACCTGGCCAGGGTGTGCCGGGTCAAGGTGATCGCGCCGTGCGCCGCGATCACCCTGGTCGGGCGCGGCATGCGCTCGATGCTGCATACGCTGTCCAGCGTGCTGGCCGAATTCGGCCAGCTGCGGGTGCACCTGATCTCGCAGTCGTCCAACAACCTCAACCTCACCTTCGTCGTCGACGAGAGCGTGGTCGACGAGCTGCTGCCGCATCTGCACGAACTGCTGATCGCCGCCGGCGCGCTGCGCACCGACGACAGCGCGCTGTTCGGCCCCAGCTGGCAGGCGCTGTACGGCGGCGGCGAGACGTTGGCGCCGGCCGCCGCGTGGTGGCGTGAATCCGAACGCCGGCGCCTGCTCGAGATCGCCGGCGCGGCCACGCCGCGCTACGTCTACCACCTGCCCACCGTGCGCCACCAGGCGCGCGAGCTGAAGACGCTGGCGGCGGTGGACCGGCTGCATTACGCGGTGAAGGCGAACACCCATCCGGCGATCCTGCGCGCGCTGGCGGAGGAGGGTTTCGGCTTCGAGTGCGTGTCCCCGGGCGAGCTCAAGGCGGTGATGGCGGCTGTGCCGGAGTCGGCGCCGCTGCTGTTCACGCCCAACTTCGCGCCGCGCGACGACTACGCCTGGGCGCTGACCACGCGCGCCACGGTGTCGCTGGATTCGCTGTATCCGCTGGAGTACTGGGGCGAGCTGTTCCGCGGCCGCGAGATCGTGCTGCGGGTGGACCTGGGCCGCGGCCTGGGCCATCACGAAAAGGTCCGCACCGGCGGCAGCGGCAGCAAGTTCGGCCTGCCGGTGGAGCAGTTCGACGCCTTCCTGCGCCTGGCCGACGCCCACGGCGTGACCGTGCGCGGCCTGCACGCGCACCTGGGCTCGGGCATTCTCGACGACGCCCACTGGGGCGAGGTCTACGCCCAGCTGGCCAGCCTCGCCGAGCGCATCGGCAGCGTCGGTTTCATCGACATCGGCGGCGGCCTCGGCGTGCCCTCGCATCCGGGCGAGGCGCGGCTGGACATCGCCGCGCTGGACCGCGTGCTGCGCGAGGTGAAGGCGGCCTATCCGCATTACCAGCTGTGGATGGAGCCGGGCCGCTACCTGGTGGCCGACGCCGGCGTGCTGCTGGCGCGGGTGACCCAGCACAAGGGCAAGGGCGCGTTGCGCTACCTGGGCCT
>JAGWMU010000052.1 GCA_028873095.1 Pseudomonadota bacterium
CCATCCGCTGCTGATCGCGCTGCTGCACGAGGCCGACGGCGTGCGCGTGGACGCGCTGCTGACCGCGCCGGAGCAGATCTCGATCCTGTTCGGCTACGCGCGCAGTTACTTCCACGCCGACATCGGCAATGTGGGCGCGGTGGTGGCGTTCCTGCACGCGCTGCTGCCGCACAAGCCGCTGGAGGAGCTGTATACCGTGCTCGGTCGCGCCCGCCAGGGCAAGACCGAGCGCTACCGCCGCGTGTTCGGCCATCTGGCGATCCATCCGCAGGAGCGGCTGGTGCGCGCCGAAGGCAAGCGCGGCATGGTGATGGAGGTGTTCACCCTGCGCGAGCTGCCGGTGGTGTTCAAGGTCATCCGCGACCGCTTCGCCTGGCCGAAGGAGACCGGGCGCCGGCAGGTCGAGGAGAAATACCGGCTGGTGTTCCATCACGACCGCGCCGGCCGGCTGGTCGATGCGCAGGAGTTTCGCCAGCTGCGCTTCCCGCTGCGCCAGGTCGATCCCGTGCTGCGCGGCGAGCTGCTGGAAAGCTGCGCGGACAGCGTGCGCGTGGATGGCGACGAGCTGGTGGTGGCGCATTGCTACGTCGAACACCGGCTGCGGCCGATGGATCTGTACGTGCGCGAGGTCGGCCACGACGCGGCCTGCGAGGCGATGCGCGACTACGGCCAGGCGATCAAGGATCTGGCCGGCAGCAACATCTTTCCCGGCGACCTGCTGTTGAAGAATTTCGGCATCTCGCGCAACGGCCGCGCGGTGTTCTACGACTACGACGAACTGTGCACGCTCGGCGAATGCCGCTTCCGCGCGCTGCCGAGGATGCATGAGGACGACGAAACGCGACCGTTGCAGGATGCGGTATATGCGGCGCCGGAGGACGTGTTTCCCGAACTGTTCGTCAATTTTCTCGGCGTGGCCGCACCGCTGCGCGAGGCCCTGCGCGAGGCGCATGGCGAGATCTTCGACCCGGCCTGGTGGTGCGCGTTGCAGGCGCGCCTGCGCGCCGGCGACTACGTCGATGTGCCGCCGTATCCGGAGGCGTCGCGGCTGCCACGTTGACGGCGGGAAAGTGCGCGTCGCAATGGCGCCGAGGCCATGCCCGGCTGCCGAAATCGAACATCGCCGATGCGGCGGAGCGATGCGCGGCACGTGCGGACGTGGCAAGCCGTTATCATCGGACGGCCGAATGCGATCCCGATCAAGCCAAGGAGCCGGAACCATGAAATCACGCGCCGCCGTCGCCTGGGAAGCAGGCAAGCCGCTGTCGATCGAGCAGGTCGACGTGGCGGGGCCGAAGGCCGGCGAGGTCATGGTGCGCATCGTGGCGACGGGCGTGTGCCACACCGATGCGTTCACCCTCTCCGGTGCCGATCCGGAAGGGCTGTTCCCGGTGATCCTCGGCCACGAGGGCGGCGGCATCGTCGAGGAAGTCGGCGCGGGCGTGAGCTCGCTGAAGCCCGGCGATCACGTGATCCCGCTGTACACCCCGGAATGCGGCGAGTGCGCGTACTGTCGCTCGGGCAAGACCAACCTGTGCCAGAAGATCCGCGTGACCCAGGGCAGGGGCGTGATGCCCGACGGTACCTCGCGCTTTTCGCTGGACGGCAAGCCGCTGCTGCATTACATGGGCACCAGCACGTTCAGTGAATACACCGTGCTGCCGGAGATTTCGCTGGCAAAGATCAACCGCGCCGCGCCGCTGGAGAAGGTCTGCCTGCTGGGCTGCGGCATCACCGCCGGCATCGGTGCGGTGCTGAACACGGCCAGGGTGGAACCGGGGGCGTCGGTGGCGGTATTCGGCCTGGGCGGCATCGGCCTGTCGGTGGTGCAGGGCGCGGTGATGGCGCAGGCCGGGCGCATCGTGGCGATCGACACCAACCCGGCCAAGTTCGAGATGGCCCGGCTGCTCGGCGCCACCGACTGCGTCAATCCGATGGATTACCCCGGCATGCCGATCCAGCAGGTGATCGTGGATCTCACCGACGGCGGCGTGGATTATTCGTTCGAATGCATCGGCAACGTCAACGTGATGCGCGCGGCGCTGGAGTGCTGCCACAAGGGCTGGGGCGAATCGATCATCATCGGCGTGGCCGGCGCCGGGCAGGAGATCAGCGCGCGGCCGGTCCAGCTGGTCGCCGGACGGGTCTGGCGCGGCTCGGCGTTCGGCGGGGTCAAGGGCCGCTCGCAGCTGCCCGGTTACGTCGAGCGCTACATGGCCGGCGAGATCAGGATCGACGAGATGATCACCGAGGTGTTGCCGCTGGAGCGCATCAACGAGGCGTTCGAATTGATGCGCGAAGGCAGGGTCGTTCGTTCGGTAATCCATTACTCGGCGCCGGGCTGAGCCGGGCAGCGGGCAGCAACTTGCTGCCCTCTTTCGCCAATCCCGGTATCTTGGGATCATCAAGGATCAACATGCCAGGGGGATGTCGATGAATCGCAGGATCAGGGCCGGCCAGCTGGAAGCGGGTGGGGCGACCGCCCGTCGTGTCGGCAAGGCATTGGCGGCGCTGCTGCTGGCGGCATTCGCCGGATCGGCCGTGCCATGTCTCGCGCAAGTGGCGGCGGCTGCCTCGAGCGGGCAGGACCAGCCGGCCGGCGAGCTGATACCGCCGACCAGCGCCAGCGATTTCACCGCCGCGCAGCTCGACAGCGTGCTGGCCGGCGACTGGCGCTCGGCAGCGAACCGCGCCCGTGACAGGTATCGCCACCCCAAGGCCACCTTGCAGTTTTTCGGCATCCAGCCGGACCAGACGGTGATCGAGATCACGCCCGGCGGTGGCTGGTACAGCGAGATCCTGGCGCCGTTGCTGCACGACGACGGGCACTACATCGCCGCCGTGCAGGCGCCGTCCGGTGCTGGCGAGGCGCGCATCGACCACGATGCCCTGCATCGGAAGTTCGCCGCCGATGCGGCGCATTACGGACGCGCGCAATTCGTCGAGTTCAACCCGCAGGCGCCGGTGTTCGGCCCGCCGGCCTCGGCCGACATGGTGCTGACCTTCCGCAATGTGCACAACTGGGTCAAGGCCAATACCGCAGCGGCGATGTTCAAGGCGTTCTATGCCGTACTCAAGCCCGGCGGCGTGCTGGGCGTGGTCGACCATCGTGCGGACGACAGCGCGCCGCTGGCAACGGTCGTCAACAGCGGCTACCTGCCGACCCGCTACGTGGTGAAACTCGCCACCGACGCGGGCTTCACGCTGGAGGACAGCAGCGAGATCAATGCCAACCCGAAAGATACGAAAAACCATCCGAAGGGCGTGTGGACCTTGCCGCCCACGCTCGCCCTCGGCGACAAGGACAAGGCGAAATACCTGGCGATCGGCGAATCCGACCGGATGACCCTGCGCTTCGTCAAGCCCTTGGCCCCGGCGCCGGCAAGTTCGGCGCACGGCGCAGGGGACGCAAAGCATTGAGGAACGTCGAAACAAGCCGCTGCCCGTCATTCCGGCATTCGCCGGGCTGACGGCTCGTTCAGGCATTCCTCGAGCGGCGGCGTGATGCCCGGCGTCTCCGTCCATCCATGCTGATCGCGCTGAACAAGCCGTACGGCGTGCTGTGCCAGTTCACCGGTGCGGACGGCCGCCGCACGCTGGCCGACTACGTGCGGGAAAAGGATGTCTATGCAGCCGGGCGGCTGGATCAGGACAGCGAGGGCCTGCTGCTGCTGACCGACGATGGGCGGCTGGCGCACCGGCTGACCGATCCCCGCCACAAGCAGGCCAAGACCTACCTGGTACAGGTCGAAGGGGAGCTCGACGATGCCGCCTTGCTGGCATTGCGCCGCGGCGTGCGCCTCAGCGACGGCCCGACCCTGCCGGCCGCCGCCGAACATGCCGCCGCGCCGGACTGGCTGTGGCCGCGCGATCCGCCCGTGCGCTTTCGCAAGCACATACCCACCAACTGGCTCAGCCTCACCTTGCGCGAAGGACGCAACCGGCAAGTGCGGCGGATGACCGCCGCGGTGGGGTTTCCGACCTTGCGGCTGATCCGCGTGCGGATCGGCGAGCATGCGCTGGACGGCCTGGCGCCGGGACAGTCGCGCACCCTGCTGCCGTAGGAGCGCACCCTGTGCGCGAATGCAATCCCCAGGCTGCCGGCAAAGAGCATTCGCGCACAGGGCGCGCTCTACGGTGGCGCGAGGAGAGCATTTCGCGCACAGGGTGCGCTCCTACGGTGGCGCGGGTGGGGCATTCGCGCACAGGGTGCGCTCCTACGCTTGCGCGGGTGACGTGGCGTGGACCAGGCCGAAGAACGCCTCTGCCGTCGCCGTGCTGTTCGCCGCCGTGACCTCGGCCGGTTCGCCGCGATCGCGGGCGATTTCCTCGCAGATGTGGCGCAGATACATCGGTTCGTTGCGCCGGTGCGCCGGCATCGGCCGTACCGTGCGTGGCAGCAGGTAGGGGGCGTCGGTCTCGATCATCAGCCGGTTGGCCGGAATCCCGCGCACCAGTTCGCGCAGATGGGTGCCGCGGCGCTCGTCGCAGATCCAGCCGGTGATACCGATGTGGCAGTCCAGCGCCAGATAGTCGCGCAACGCCTCGCCGCTGTCGGTGAAGCAGTGCACCACCGCACCGGGCAGCCGGTCGCGGTAGCGCCGCAGCAACGCGATGAAGTCGCCGTGCGCATCGCGCTGGTGCAGGAACGCCGGCTTGTTCGCATCCACGGCGATCTGCAGTTGGCGCTCGAATGCCGTCAACTGCACTTCGCGCGGCGAATAGTTGCGGTTGTAGTCCAGCCCGGTCTCGCCGATCGCGCGCACCGCGGTATCGAGCGCCAGCTCCCGCAATCGCGCGTCGGTGGCGTCGTCGTAGTCGATCGCGTGATGCGGATGCACCCCGGCCGTGGCAAACAGCCTGCCCGGGTGTCGGCGGGCCAGGGCCAGTGCGTGTTCGCTGCCATGGTTCGAGGCGCCGGTCACGATCATCCGGGTCACGCCGTGAGCATGCGCGCGCTGCAGTACCGCGTCCAGATCGGGCCGGAACGATTCATGGCCGAGATTGGCGCCGATATCGAGCAGTTGCATGGCTGGGCCGGGCATCGAAAACGACGATTGTCCCAGACCTCGGGCGGCGCGCAAGGGAGGCCCTTCCGATGCGGCATGCGGCCATCGCTTGCTCCGGCCCGGGCGCATGGTGGCAAGGCCGCATTCCGCATGCGAATCCGGCGTCGATACGGCGGTCGGGGTCGTGCGGAATCCGCTGCGGCGCCCGTCCCTGCGTGGCGCTTTCATGGGTTTTATGATAATTCTGGGACGCCAGGTTCAAGGGGTGGGAAAGCTTGCTTCCCGCAGCTTGGCGATCCCGCACAGGCCTTCATGAAACACGACATCAAGCTGTTGGAAGCCGCGCGACAGGGCGATATCGTCGCCATCGAGCAGCTGTTGGCCGAGTGCCGCCCGGCCTTGTACCGCATCGCCCAATCGCAGTGCGACAGCAGTGTCGACGCCGATGATGCGGTGCAGGAATCCCTGCTGTCGATCTTCAGGCGAATCGGCGCCCTGCGCACGATCGCATCGTTCCCCGCGTGGGCGTTTTCCATCGTGCGCAGGGAATGCCGCAGGTTGCTGAAGAGGATGCGGGGGCAGGTGGAGCTGCCGCCGGCGGACCATCCCGTCTACGCCTATGCCGACCACGCCGATTTGCGTTGCGATCTTGCTGCGGCGATCCAGTCGCTGCCGAAGAAATATCGCGAAGCGGTCATCCTGCGCGACTTCGAGGAATACTCGATCAACGAGATCACCGACCGGTTGCTGCTGACCCGCACGGCGGTGAAAAGCCGCGTCCGTCGCGGCCGGTTGATGATGCAGGAGTACCTGAAGGACTGATCAGCCGATCGGCGCCTCTCCAGCCATGGGGGCGCCCGGTGTCGACAGATCCAGGCAGGGGAGTGTGACGGATTCGGCAAGCATGCTGTGAAATCCATCACAAATCTTGAATCCTTTTGCGCTTTCGCCGCCTCTATAGGTGGTGCGATGCGAACGGCGCCATCGCACGGCCTGTGGATAGCCAAGCGCCGGAGCATCTGACGTACGGTCCATCACGATCGACAGTCAGTGGCCCAACAGGGGGTGAGCGGGGGACAAGGGGTAGACATGGTGGGCCGGCTCGGGCAGGCGCCCGAGCGGACTTTTTTTGATGATTTCAGGAAGCGTGGATTCGATCGGGATCCGCGGCGGATGGGTTTGCGTCGCGGATCGGACGAAGCGGTTGTGATGCCGGGAATGGCGAAACGGAACCCGGCTTGACGTCATCAAAAAAATCCAGAACTGTGATAAATCTGAAATTGTGATGGGGTGCTCAGCAACAAAAATCGTTTTATGCATTGTCCGGCGGACTGGCTGGCTGACATGGTCCAGGCCGAGCGCCAGCCGCTCCAGCGAGCCCGGCCGGTGCAGTTAGAAATCAAGGCGCCGCCACTCGGCGGAAATTGAACAGGGGAAACAGGGGTAAATCATGGTCAGCAGAAGGTTTACGTTGAAACTGGGCGCGGCTGCGGGCGCGGGTCTCGTGACCGGGTCGGCATTCGGGCAGACGGTGCCGCAGAGCGGGTTGGTATTTCCGGACGGCTATCAGCCGAGCTGGACTCGCGCGCCGAGTCCGCCGTCGACGCCATTCGTCACGCCGCTTTTCGTGATGCCGATCGCGCAACCAGTGCCGGAGAGCGCGTTGAATCCGCCTCCCGATCCCGCCAGTCACCAGCGCTACAGCGAGTTCGCGCCGCAAAAGTTCTACATTCAGAAAATGCAGGAAGGCAAGTGGGTCTATCACTCGGATCCGCCGTACAACCAGGGTTCGTGGGGCTACACCATCGACGGCATCGTCCCCGGGCCGACCTTCATCACGAAGTACGGCGAGCCCCTGTTCGTGCGCCGCCTCAACGAGCTGCCCCCGGTCGGCACCGGCGTGGTCACCTGGGCGCTGCCCTCGTTCGCGATCCATACGCACAACGGGCACCAGGCTTCCGAGAGCGATGGCTACCCTGCCGATTTTGCGGATCCGGGCGAGTTCTGGGATCACCACTACCCGAGCTTTCCGGCCGGCAACGACCCCCGCGAAATCATGGGCACGCTGTGGTATCACGACCATCGCCTGGATTTCACCGCGACCAACGTGTATGCCGGATTCTCGGGCTTTTACCTCGCCTTCGACGATCTGGATTCCAACAACGAGAACGACCCCAACCCGAAAGCCTTCCGGCTGCCCAGCGGCAAATATGACGTGCCGCTGATCCTGCACGACGTGCTGTTCGACCAGAACGGCCAGGTCGTATGGGATTTCGTCGGGGCGCAACCGGTCTCCTCGAACGAAAACGGCGGCGGCGGTTTTGGTCCGAACCCGCTCTACACCGTCAACGGCATGGTCGGCGACAAGTTCACGGTCAACCGCATCATCCAGCCGTACTTCCAGGTCGAGCGCCGCAAGTACCGCCTGCGCCTGCTCAACGGCGGTCCGTCGCGTTTCTACTCGGTGGCGTTCACCAAGGACGGCAAGACACCCGAGCCGGTATACGTGCTCTCCACCGAAGGCAATCTGCTGCCGAAGCCGGTCCTGACGGACGACTACTTCGACCTCTGGCCCGCCAACCGCTACGACATCATCGTCGATTTCTCGAAATACCAGGACGGCGACAAGATCTACCTGACCAATCGGCTGGAAGAACGCGCCGACGGTGCCGGTGCCACCGGCCGGTACCTCGACCCGACCAACCTGATCATGCGTTTCGACGTCACGGGCGGCGAGGTGGAAGACCCGAGCCGGATTCCCGAGCACATGCGGCCGCTGCCGCCGATCGACTTCAGCGAGGTCAAGCGCGAGCGCGAGTTCGTGTTCGATTACACCAACGGCATGTGGACGATCAACGGCCGCCTGATGGATCCGAACCGCATCGATGCCGCCATCGAACAGGGCACGGCCGAGATCTGGACGTTGCGCAACGACGGCGACGCGTGGGGGCACCCGATCCACAGCCACTTCGAGGAATTCCAGATCCTGGAAATCAACGGCAGGCCGGTCGATCCGAACGACGTCACCAGCATCGGACGCAAGGATGTGGTGCAGCTGGGGCCAGGGGACGAGGTGAAGTTCTTCGGTCGCTGGCGTGATTTCTTCGGCAAGTACGTCATGCACTGCCACAACGTCGTGCACGAAGATCACGCGATGATGATCCGTTGGGACATCGTCGAGCCCGGCCAGGGCTTCTGATCCCATAGCGCATCCAACAACAGATACAGGGGACTCAAATGGATAATCGACGCAAATTTCTGGTGGATCTTTCGATAGGCGCGACTGGGCTGCTGGCCGCAGGCGCGGCGGCCAGCGCGATCGCCGGCGCAGTCGAGAGCAAGCACGAACAGCCCATGGGCGTTCAGTTTTTCAGCATCGACAAATTGCATGGACGGGGCCAGCTGCCCGAGGCCACGGTCGAGACCAGCGACGGCAAGACCGTGCGGTTCTATGCCGATTTGATCAAGGGCAAGGTGGTGTTGATCAACTACATGTCGATCGACAACGAAAAGGACATTCCGATCGTCGGCGGGTTGCTGGAAATCACGCAACAGCTCAAGTCGAAGCTCGGCACCGATCTGCACATTGTTTCCATCACCAGCGATCCGGTACGCGACACGCCGGCGCGGCTGCGGGCTTTCGCCAAGCGCATGGGCATACCCAAGCAGGGCTGGCACTTCGTGCGCATGTCCGGCAAGGACAGTGTCATCGTGTCCGCGCGGCTGCATCGCCACCCGATGCCGCCCGATCCGCGCAGCCGCATCAACGTGATCCATTACGGCAACGAGCCGCTTGGGTTGTGGGGCATGTTCCCGGTAGGCATTACGCCCGTGGATGCGGCGATGCGCATCGTCTCGGTGATGCCGGGCAAGCCCATCGGCGGCGAGATGCGCCGTGCCGGTCCCCGCAAGCGGGATGAAGCCGGCCACGCCTTCAACAATCGCATCGCGTAACGCGCCGATGCCGACTCAATCATCTGTGAGGTTATTGCGATGAATTTGCTCAGCCAACGCATGCTGCTCGGACTGTCGTTGACAGTCCTGCTCACCATGGGCGCCGCCGGCGGCGCCATGGCGCAGGTGGCACCGCCACCCGCCGACCGGACACCGCAGCCGATGCCGCCACCGTCCGCGTGGACGCGCACCGATTCGGCGGACGGCATGACGACGTACTACACCACCCCGACCAGCAAGTTCCCGGAGTCGGATCCGTGGGTCAATCCCACCAACCTGCTGCCGACGGTCTACGCGGACGTCAAGGCGGCCAACGGGGTTCCGATCCCCAACACGCTGCCGTCGACGCCCGAACATCCCTACAACCTGCATGACGATCCGGTGATCCAGCCAATCGACGGCACTTCGCCGGCCGACGATCTGGCGGCGATCTTCAAGGCCTGGTACAGGACGAGCCCCGGCGAGCCGCGGGGCATCGGCAGCGTCTATGATCCGCGCAACTTTGATCCTGCGGCCCTGCAGCGCGGCATCGACATCCTCGAAGGCAACCCGGTGCCCGACCGCGTCTACAGCGGCATGCCGATGCTGCACTACAACGCGCCGAACGAAGTGGGCAAGGTCGTGCCGACCTACGACAGCAACGGCAACCCGACCGGCGGCAATGTCACCGTGCATCAGGTGTGGTTCGGCCAGCACATCGAAGCGGACACGGCGTTCATCGATCCGTCGGCGATGCTCCAGCCGGCGCTCAGGAACCTGCCCTGGACCATCACCTACGTGGTCGATACGCTGCATCGCGGCAGCGACGATTTCTCGCCGATGGAAATGTTCTTCGACGACCCGGACGTCATCGGCTTCGCCAAGCCGTACGTGATGATGGACGCCACGTTCTTTCCGATCCACGACGGCACCCGCACCACGTTCGTGATCAAGGAGCCGCCGGCCAAGTTCTTCAACCTTGTCTACACCTGGGGCTGGCGCAATCATCCGGGCCGCGTGCAAGTCATGGAGAACGGCCTGAAGGTGGCGATGGGCAAGACGCTGGTGCAGTGGGAGGTCGACACGTTCGGCGCGAATCCGCGCGCCAACGAGGCGGCGAAGCAGGCGGCCATCGCCATGATCGGCGACCTTTCGCCGGCCAAGCGGATGTGGGCGGCGCTGCGCACGTTGCAGGCGAGAGGTTACGATCCGGTCGTGATGGCCGAGTACGAGCGGGCCTTCCATCAGTGGCAACAGCGCAACAAGCTGCCGGACGGCGTGACGCCGGATCCAAACGCCGACTACACGCTGTTCTACGTCAACAACACGATCTACGGCCAGATGCGCGACATGGCCCGCTACGCCAATCACCCGACGCTGGAAAAGTGGCATCTGCGCGGCACCAAGGTGACCGTCAAGCTGATCAACGGCGACTACTTCCCCCATGCCTACGTGTCGGTGGACTTCGGCGGCCTGCGCGGCTGGGAAAACACCTTCCAGAACACCATCCCGATCGGCGGCGATGGCGCCTGGTTCACGTTCGGCCGCGATTACTGGGAAATGAATACCCCGACGCCGATCGTGGTGCCCCCGGCGGCAAAGTCGGCCACGGCTGACGCGGCGCTCCCGGCGCTGGCGAAGGCGCGGATGCTCAGCCTGAAGGCCCGTCCGGTGGAGGACCGCGCCATCACCATGGACAGGAACCACGACATATTCCGCCAGAGGGAACTCGATCCGGATGCCACGACCTGGCCGGCGCACATGCCATCGGCAACGTTCCCGACGAGCAGCGGCGACGTGCTGGGCGAGCACACCGTGGTGTTGACCTTGAACTACGAGCCAAGCAAGCGGCTGCGCATGTACCAGTTCGATCCGCTGCATCACGACGAAGCGGTCTGGTCGATCCACTGAGGGTCTTCCACCGGTCGGCTGCGGGGCCGGACTCGTGCGGCCCCGCAGCCGTTTTGATCGACAACAGGGGAAGGGTTTCGTGTTGAACAGCATCGGGAATCGAACCGCAGGCCTGATCGTCGCTGGCATCCTCGGGTGGGTTGCGCAAGCGTCGATCGCGGCGTCGGCAATGCACATACCGCCGCCGACCGCAGTGAACAGCAGCCAGCATCGCTACGTGGTGCCGCCGATCACCTTGATCGACCAGCACGGGCAAAGGGTCAGGCTGGATCAGGCGCTGGCTGGCGACAAGCCGGCACTGGTCCAGTTTTTTTTCACGACCTGCACCACGATCTGCGATGTCCGCTCGGCGCAACTCGTGGCCGCAGCGCCGAAGCTGCGCCAGGCGAATATCGACATCGGGTTCTATACCATCACCATCGACCCGGACCGCGATACGCCCGAACGACTGTTGGCGTTCTCGCGGCAATTCGGTGATCCGCCGCCGAACTGGCGCCTGTTGACCGGCAGCGAAGCCAGGATCAAACAGGCCGAGGCCGCCTTCAACGCCTCGGATCCGGCTGACGACAAGATGATGCACAAGCCGCTGACCTTCATTCGCGGCGGCAAGGGGCAGCCCTGGCAACGGATCTTCGGGCTCACGACTACCGACCAACTGGTGCAGCAGATCAAGCTGGCCGTTGCGCGGGCCCGTTGAGCCGGCCGCGCCCGCAGCGGTTACAACCCGCTTGCCGCACGGCCCGGGGGAATTTCCAGGCCGACGCGGAGCACGCGGGCAGGCGCGCACGATCGACGCACGGTCAATGGCGACACGTGTTCGACACGGAGTTTGAGAAAGATGACTTACCGCAAAACCACCGCGCAGGTGCGGCTGGCAAGTTTTTTCCTGGCCCTTTTCATGACCGCGGCCTGCGGTTCGGTGGGCGTTGGCGCCGGCCAGCAACGGGTCGGTTCCGCGGTCGCGGCGGGAGCACGGCTCTACCGCGAGGGCATCGCCACGAACGGAAAGCCGGTACGGGCGTTTTCGCAAACCGATGTTCCCATGTCCGGCGCGCAGGCCGCATGCGTCACCTGCCATCGTCCCAGCGGCCTGGGTTCGAGCGAGGGCGGTTACTACGTGCCGCCGATCAATGGTCCGTTGCTGTTCTCGCCGCGCAAGCTGGACCGCCTGCGGATGTTTCCGCAGTTTTTCCACCAGGTGCAGCCGCAGAGTTTCACCAGCCGCCTGCACCAGCCGCACATGCGGCCCGGCTACACGCTGGCCAGCCTGGCGACTGCCCTCGGCGACGGGATCGATCCGGCGGGGGAGAAGCTGGCGACGATCATGCCGCGCTATCGGCTCACCGAAGCGGACGTCAAGGCGTTGTTCGCCTATCTGCACACGCTCTCGGCGCATACCGATCCGGGCGTGGACGCGCACCGGATCCGGTTGGCCGCGGTTTTTTCCGACCGGCTGCCGGCGTCGGAGCGCGACGCGATGCTGGGCACGCTTCAGGCCTATGTGAAATGGCACAACCTGCATCTGCACGAGGATCAGTCGCGCAAGGGTTTCTCGCCCTACAGCCGTTCGGAGTACGTGCCGATCGAGCGCAGCTGGTCGCTGTCGGTGTGGACTCTCAAGGGCGACGCATCGACGTGGCGTGCCCAGCTCGATGCGTACTACCGGGCCAGGCCGGTCTTTGCGCTCGTCGGTGGCAAGGTCGACGGCTCGTGGGCCGGTCCGGCGCAGTTCTGCGACGCGCACCGCGTCCCCTGCCTGTTCCCGGACACCGACCTGCCGGCGTGGCCGCCGTCGCATCTGGGCTACACGGTGTATTTTTCCGCCGGCCTGGCGCTGGAGGCGCAGGTCGGCGCGAGTTTCATCGCCGGTCATGGAAACGGCGGCCCCGGAGTCGTCCAGCTGGCAGCCGCGGATGCTTTCGGCCAGCTGCCCGCGAAGGTGTTCCAGCAGGCTCTGCGCGAGCGGCAACCGCATCGGCAGCAAAGCCTGATCACCTACCATGACCGGGCCGAGCTCGACGCGGCCCTGAAGGCCGGTGCCGGGCGCCCCGGCCAGATCCTGGTGGTCTGGCCCGGTGCCGACGCGACCGCGGCCGTGGCCGCACTCGAAGCGTCGCAACCGCGCGCATCGCTGGTCTTCCTGCCAAGCCGTGCCATTGCGGCCGCCAGGTCGACGGTGAAATCCGGGCTGGCGACCCGGTTGCGATTCGCCGATCCCTACGAACTCGTGCCCTCCTCGCACGTCAAGTCGTTCGAGACGCGCGCCTGGCTGCATACCCGCCATCTCGTCATCGATCATCCGCTGCTGCAGTTCAAGGAGTATTACGCGATGAACATGCTGGAAGCGGCGCTGTTCGAGATCAGCAACGACTTCTACCGCGACTACCTGATCGAGCGCATCGAGGACGAATCGCAGAAGGACATGAATCCGGGCATCTATCCGAGGCTGGCGCTCGGGCCGGGCGAACGGTTTGCCGCGAAGGGGGCCAGTGTCGTGCGCCTCGCCCCGGACAAGCCGGCCGGGCTGGCGCCGGTCGGCGACTGGATCGTGCCATGAAGATGCGCGGCGCGGGCGGGCCGGACTCCCGCCGCCGACCCGGTCCTGGCGGTTCAGCCCCGACCGGCGCGAAACCGCCGGCACGCGTTGAAAACGCCAGGCGGCGCGTTTCCGGCGTCCGCTCCCCGCGGTAGGCGCCGGCGCGCCAGCCGCGCGGGCCACCG
Source organism: Pseudomonadota bacterium (assembly GCA_028873095.1). Classification (GTDB taxonomy): domain Bacteria; phylum Pseudomonadota; class Gammaproteobacteria; order Xanthomonadales; family Rhodanobacteraceae; genus Rhodanobacter. The sequence continues at coordinate 13,575 of JAGWMU010000052.1, forward strand.
GGGAAACGGCAGGGTCGCGGCGACACCCGAAATATTCCCAGACCGCGGAGCCCCCGCTGCCGGTGCCGAGGCGGCACAATGGGCGATGCGCCGGGCCGGATCAGCCGGGCGGGCGCAATGGTGTCGCGCCAGGCGATGTTCGCCCGAAGCCGACCGGATGTGATAACAATGGCGCGTGCCGTCTGCCGCATGGGCACGGACGGCTTTCGCCTGGATCGAGTGGGGTGGAGAATGTCGGCAGCCATCGAGCCGGCGGCAAGCGCGACAGGCATGGCCGTGAACGACCGCGAGGCGGAGGTTTGCGCCTTGCTGGTGGCGCACGGCCGCCTGAAGGACGGCGACCTGGGTCGCGCACGGCGGCTGCACGAGGAATCCGCCGAAGGCACGCTGACCACCCTGATGGCGCGGCTCGGGCTGGTGTCCGAACGCGATCTGGCCGAGGCGTGGGCGCAGCTGCTGCAGGTGCCGCTGCTGGCTGCCCGCGATGCGCCGGAGCTGCCGCCGGTCGATCTCGAGGTGTCGCTGCGCTTCCTCAAGCAGCAGCATGTGGTGCCGGTGCAGGACGCGACGCACGGGTTGGCGCTGATCGTGTCCGATCCGGCCGATCCGTATCCGCTGCAGGCAGTCAGCATGGCCGCGGGGCGGCCGGTGGCGCTGCGGGTCGGCCTGCGCTCGGAAATCGACGGCCTGATCGAGCGCTATTACGGCAGCGGCCGTTCGGCGATGGGCACGATCGTGGAGAACCTCGACGGCAGCGCGGCGGAGGAGGCCGACGTCGAGCATCTGCGCGACCTCGCTTCCGAGGCCCCGGTGATCCGCCTGGTCAACCTGATCCTGCAGCGGGCGGTCGAGCAGCGCGCCTCGGACGTGCATATCGAGCCGTTCGAGAACCGGCTGAAAGTGCGCTACCGCATCGACGGCGTGCTGCATGAAGTGGAGGCGCCGCCGTCGAGCTCCACCGCGGCGGTGATCTCGCGCGTGAAGATCATGGCCAAGCTCAACATCGCCGAGCGCCGGCTGCCGCAGGACGGGCGCATCCAGCTGCGCGTGCAGGGCAAGGAGCTGGACCTGCGCGTGTCCACCGTGCCGACCAGCTTCGGCGAGTCGGTGGTGATGCGCATCCTGGACCGCGAGTCGGTGGTGTTCGATTTCGCCTCGCTGGGGTTCACCGAGAATTTCCAGCAGCGTTTCGTCGACGTCCTGCAGCGCCCGCACGGGATCCTGCTGGTGACCGGCCCCACCGGCTCGGGCAAGACCACCACGCTGTACACCGCGCTGTCGCAGATCAACACCCCCGACGTGAAGATCATCACGGTCGAGGACCCGGTCGAATACCAGCTCGAAGGCATCAACCAGATCCAGGTGAAGCCGCAGATCGGGCTGGATTTCGCCGGCGCGCTGCGCTCGATCATGCGCCAGGATCCGGACGTGATCATGATCGGCGAGATGCGCGACCTGGAAACCTGCCGCATCGCGATCCAGTCCGCGCTGACCGGCCACCTGGTGCTCTCCACCCTGCACACTAACTCGGCGGCCGGCGGCGTCACCCGCCTGCTCGACATGGGCGTGGAGGACTACCTGCTCGGCTCCACCGTCAACGGCATCCTGGCGCAGCGACTGGTGCGCCGGCTCGATCCGGAGACGGCGATCCCGTACGAGCCCTCGCCCGAGGTGATCGCCGAGTTCGAACTGGAGAAGTACACCAGCGAGCGGCCGATCCGGCTGTGGAAGCCCGGCGCCAGCGCGTCCAACCCCACCGGCTACCGCGGTCGTCGCGCGATCATGGAATTCCTGGTGATGACCGACCCGCTGCGCCGGCTGATCATGCAGCGCGCCGATGCCGGCGAGATCGAGCGCGCCGCCCGCGCCGAGGGCATGCGCACCATGTACGAGGACGGCATCGCCAAGGCGGTGGCCGGCGTGACCACGCTGGAAGAGGTCCTGCGCGTGACGCAGGAAGGCTGACGTGGCGCAGTTCCGCTACCGCGCGGTCAGCGACGCCGGCGACATGCTGCAGGGCCAGATGGAGGCGGCGTCGGTCGAGGACGTGATCGCCCGCCTGCAGGACCAGGGCCACACCCCGCTGGAAGCGGCCCTGGCCGACGCCGGCGGCAGCGGCGGCTCGTTCGCCGCGCTGTTCGCGCGCGGGCCGTTCTCCGGCGACCAGCTGGCCCAGTTCACCCACCAGCTGGCGACCCTGCTCGGTGCCGGCCAGCCGCTGGACCGCGCGCTCGGCATCCTGCTGGAGCTGCCCGAGGGCGAGCGGGCGAAGAAGCTGATCGAACGCGTGCGCGACCGCGTGCGCGGCGGCAGCACGCTGTCGCAGGCGCTCGACGAAGAGCACGGCGTGTTCCCCAAGCTGTACGTCTCGCTGGTGCGCGCGGGCGAGGCGGGCGGTTCGCTGGAGGAGACGCTGCGCCGCCTGGCCGATTACCTGGAGCGCGCGCAGCAGCTGCGGGGCAGCATCGTCAATGCACTGATCTACCCGGCGTTCCTGATGGTCGGCGTGCTCGGCTCGCTGGTGCTGCTGCTGGCCTACGTGGTGCCGCAGTTCGTGCCGATCTTCCAGGACATGCAGGTGCCGATCCCGCTGATCACCCAGGCGGTGCTGGGGCTGGGCAACCTGATCCAGGCGTGGTGGTGGCTGATCGTGCTGTTGAGTGTCGGCGGCGCGTTCTTCTGGCGCGCCCGCCTGCGCGACCCGGAGGCGCGGCTGGCGTGGCACGCGAAGCTGCTGGGCATGCGCGTGGTCGGTCCGCTGCTGCTGAAAGTGGAGACCGCGCGCATCGCGCGCACGCTTGGCACCTTGCTGAAGAACGGCGTGCCGCTCTTGTCCTCGCTGACCATCGCGCGCCAGGTCACCGCCAACCGCGCGCTGGACGAGGCGCTCGCGAAGGCCGCCGAACAGGTCAAGGGTGGCGCCGGGCTCGGCTTCGCGCTGGGCCAGTCGCAGCGCTTCCCGCGACTCGCCCTGCAGATGGTGCAGGTGGGCGAGGAGGCCGGCCAGCTCGACACCATGCTGTTGAAAGTGGCCGACACTTTCGAACTGGAGAGCCGGCGCGCGATCGACCGCCTGCTCGCCGCGCTGGTGCCTGCACTGACCATCGTGATGACCGTGCTGGTGGCGATCATCATGGCGGCGATCCTGCTGCCGCTTTTGAGTTTGACGAGCAATATTCAATGAAGTGATGGAGTGAAGTGATGACTTATTGTTTGAAGCGGGAACGGGGAACGGGGAACGGGGAACGTGCGGCGTTGCCGCGGACCGCAGCGGAGCGCTCCGCAGGCGGCACTCAAGGGCGGAAGAGCGCAGGATCGGAGAAATCTGTGCGTTCCCTGTTCCCTGTTCCCCGTTCCCCGCGCGCCAAGCACGCCAAAGGCTTCACCCTGCTCGAAATGCTTGCCGTGATCGTGCTGATCGGCATCATCGGCGCCGTCGTGGTGACGCAGGTCGGCAAGAACGTCGACAAGGGCAAGTACGGCGCCGGCAAGGCGCAGCTCACCACGCTCGGCCAGAAGGTGGAGAAC
>JAGWMU010000053.1 GCA_028873095.1 Pseudomonadota bacterium
CGCCAGCGAGATCAGGATCGACGCGGTGCCGCTGGCGATCCGCGTTTCGGCATAGTTGAGGCACACGTGGTAGACGGTAAACCCGATCACGCCCAGCACGGCCAGCGCCGGCCAGTCGCGCCGTGCCGGCAACGGTACCCGCCGAACCGTCACCAGCAGCGCAAAGCACAGCGTGCCGATCGTCAACCGGGCGAAGGCGACCTCGCCGGGAGTGAACGAGGCCAGCGCATAGGTGATCGCCGCGTAGGCCGACGACCAGGTGAGCAGGGCCACCGCGATATAGCTGAGCGCACGTCCGTCGAGACGTTCGTTGATGTCCATGGGATCGATACTGCCGGGAGGGGTGCGTGCATTTTAGCGCGGTGCCGCACGCTTTCTTGCACTTGTTTTCCGCGGCGCTCTGCATGCACCGGTTCGAATGCATCACACGACCGATGGACGGTGACCAGCCCGCCGGCGAGTACGATCAGCTGCAAGCCCACGTCGGCCGTCGCAAACCGACCCAGAGCGGACGTAACGCAGAGATCACTCTAGGACCAATGAGCAGTTATGGAGCTTGTCTATGAAGGAAGGCTACTGGTTTCGCTCAACGCTGTTTCGGATCGAGTCTGGCGAAGATGGAGAGGTGAATTCGGGCATCGACGGCCGGCATCTTGCGCAATGGCTGAAGTCGCAGTTGGAGTCGCACGGGTGGCCGGTGATCGACGTCATCCCAGAAGACTTCGGTTGGTGCATACGTTGTCAGTTGAAGCCGTTCCTACTGTGGATCGGTTGCGGTAAGGTCACTGACGTGGAGCCGGCTGATAGCTTGCAGAGTGGAGACAATGTGGTCTGGCATTGTTTTCCTGTCGCCGAGGCGCCCTTGGTTGCCCGCCTCTTCAAGAAATTCGATGTGAATTCTGCGCTGATTCGCCTGGACGAACTTTTGCTGAAGATACTCACAGCCGAATCTGCGATCCAGCTTGTTCACGAGCCTTGACACAGAAATTCGATAGGTCTGATTTCGACCCGTAGCGGTCCTTAGAACATCGAGCTGAACAGACCACTTTGCGGCGCTTGCAGTCGAGGGCGGCAAACAGTGAGTTATCAATCAATCTTTGGCATCGCCGACGGTGCCTGCCCGCTTTGCCACTAAATCTCGCCGGGGAAACCGCACCTTGGTCAATAGCGCCGTATGACATCGATAAGGAGCTGTGGTCGCGTCGGCTGCTTTCACAAGCAATTTGATTTGAACGACACTTACAAAAGGCGATATTTCGACTGCCTGTTTTTGAATGCCGGTTCGGTGCCTTCGAGGATCTGAACCACTCGGTCCTTTATCTCACTGCGCTCGATCGCACCTGCCTCGTACTCGAACCTACTGAGCGCTTTATCGCATGACGCATAAACGATCTGCTCTGCGTCGCAGACGACTGCGAGGTTTGGGTTATGCGTAACCATGATCACTTGTCGCCGTTCCTTTGCTCGCTTGATGCACTTCACGAGCACCTTGTAAATGGTCTGGTTGTCGAGATTCTCTTCCGGCTGATCAATGACGATCGGGATGTCGTCCTTGTCGACGAGGAGATAGAAGACGAGGAGCAGCAGTCCGCGCTCGCCAGGCGAAAGCTGGCCGATCTCTTGACCCGCATACGTCAACGAGTAGCGTGGCTTCAGATAATCCAAGCCGAACAAGTAGTCCAGCACCTCCAACGGCTCGACACCCTTTCGCAGTTGATCAACTAACCGCGTCTCGCGTTCGGCCTGCCCGTCGCGCTGGTCAACACGAAGCATCTCATCGATGTGGGTCGCGAACCCAACCGCCTCCGCTGATGAGTCGAAATTGATGTCACTGACCATGCCGCGAAGCCGCTGAACGCTCTCCTCGACCCCCGAGAAGGATCCCCTCACTTGACGGTTGAGCCGATTGAGGAACTGTTCCTCGAACCCGGCCTCCTCGATGCGGACGTGGAATTCCAGCGGGATCTGCATCTCCATCTGCTGAGCGGAGGCCACAAAGGTCTGCACCGGACCGTAGAGCCGCTTGTATTCATCGACCATCGCGTGAATCTGGCCGTGGATCTCACCTGCCAGCTGAGTACGCTTGGCTTTGAGCTTCGCCAACTTTGTAGGCAGTTCCGACAGAGACGCGATCTCAGTAGCCAGCCAGACGATCGTCCCTGGCTTGTCCTTGGCGCCATTGACCTCGGCCTTTCGACGTTCCCACGCCGCCAAGTCCTCTTTGTAGCGAACAAACTGACGCTGCCGCTCACCCAGCTTGCTCTTGGCGTTTGCGATGGCGGCCGTGGCGTCTGCCTTGCGTTGGAGAAAGCTTTCGGCCGCTTCGCTTTGCAGCCATGCATCGATCTGGATAATTTGTCCCTGTGTCTCCTCCACGATCGCATCTGCGGCACCCGCGTCGATCTGAACGCGCAACAGGGACTCGATCGGGAGCGCAGTGCCGAGCTCTCCAATCAAGGTCTTTAGCTCCGCGGCGAAAGTTTCGTACTGATTGCCGAAGTTGGCCAGAGCCTGTTGGATCTTGCGAGCCACTGCTAGCCTGCGTGTGGAAACGGCCTTGGCATCTCGCTGGGTGACGGCTTCCTTTTCAATGTCCTGGAGGTTGCGCTCTAGCGCCTCAATCTGGCCCGCGGCGGCCCTTGACTCTACAAGAGCTTCAGGAGAGGCGTTCGGGTCCTCAACCGCCAAGGGCTGGGATGCAACCAGCGCGGCGAGTTCCGCCTTTTTTGCGGCTAGTTGCTCCTCTAGCGACTTCCTGAACTCGTTCGCGATCCGACGCTCGGCGTCAAGAATCTCCACATTGAGCTTAGACACGCCCTGCTTCAATGCCTGACGTGACTTGTCGATCTCCGCGACCTTGAACGCCAGCAGCTCATCCATGGACGGAAGCCCGAGCCTGTCTTCATCAGGGACGTGCGAGTAAATGATCTTCCGCAGCTCAGCATCAAAGGTTTCTGATCCTCGCTCACCGAGCTCGTTGCAGAGATCCTCAAGATAGCTTTGCGGCAGATACTTTACCCGCTCGACGCTACTGGTCGCAGGATCTTTGTCTAGATCCATTGAGGATGTGCTGCCGTCCTGCCAAGCCAGCGTTGCAGTGAACTGCGACGCGAGCCGCCCCTTTGCGCTGCGAAATCGGTTTGGCGTGAGGAACGAAAACTTCGCAAAGTTCCGTGCACAGCCGACCAGCGCCACGATATCGGACAGAGCACTCTTACCGCTGCCCTTGTTGCCGATGACTGCGACAAGGTCGGTGTTCAGAGGTAGCCGCAGGTCGAACCACGTTTCGGCAAGGGTAGAGCCCTGTTTCTTGGCGACGGAAACCGATCTGATGAACTTGGTCTTGTTTCTCTCAACAAGGGCCTGCTTGGGTGGGTTGTCGCCAACGAAGACGCGACCCTCGAATTCCTCCATGGCCTGCAGCAATCCGCTGAAGGTGCAATCAGCCTTGATCCATGTGAAACAGTTGCCGATCCTGTCCTTGTCCTCCGAACTGCTTAACTGGTGAGCGTCGGAGCAGTCGAGTAGGCGATCGTTCACGCCGCTTTCGCGCAGCTTCGCGCGCCCCTTGTCGTATTGCTCGGGCGTCGCCGCTGCTGTGAAGACCAAGCGTGCGCTGTTGATCAGCGTCTTCTTTTCGGCAATCGTGTGGTCGTTCCACTTGAGGTTCTCCCACTCGGTCTTGCCAACGGCCACGACACACTTGCCGATGAGCGCGTCGTTCTCTAATGCCTTCAGGACGCCTTCAACACTAACGTTGAGGTTGTTGAAGCCTTCCATCAATGCGCTACCGAACTCGCCTCGCTTGTCTTCGGGAACGGTCGCGAGGATGGCCTGGCCGAGCGCCTCGATGCTTTGGCGCGTGATCACCTGCTGCCAATTCCCTTCACCTGCCGATCCGGGAAGAAGGCGATAGTGCGGTGAGATCGCGGAAATGAACTGTTCGCGGATGAACTGGGCTTCGACTTGATCGAAAATGACGTGCAGATTGATTCGGCTCCAACTGGACCCGGTCTTTCCTGCTTGCACCGTGCCGCCGAACTTGTCCAGTCGTAACTCAACGACCGGCAGGATGAGGTCGATGTTCTTTAACCGCCCCTGATCACGCTTTGCTTTCAGCACCTTCTCGTAGCCGTCAACGAGAACATAGTCGTTGATGCCAATGACCTTGAACTCTCGTGGGAGCGCTTCAAGGTCGGCCAGGAATGCTTCCCAAGCCTCCTCGGGGTTTCCAGGGTACTGGTGGTAGAACGACTCGGGTGTGTGGACGTGAAGGTCCCACTTCCTCCAGACGGATCCAGCAAAAACAGTTGGCATCTACTCCCCCCAAGCCACGCTCTATTGAGCTATCAATCCGCGGCCAATGCTTCTTGGCCCATCGACGCCCCAGAAGGGACTTGTATAGCATTTGCGGCCGGAGGCGCGCGAGCCGGAGACCTCGCAGCGGTTAGGCGTGGATCCGCCGACCACTCTAAACGATACCATCCAGCCTGAAACGGCCACTCGCGGGCCCTTGCCGACCGGCCGCTTTTGGCCGATTTCAGCCTGTGGCCTCGCGCTGATCAGGATGCCAGTGCGCTGATCATGATCGATTGGTTCTACTGATCAACTATATCGGTGTGCGCACTCTGGCACGGGTCGATAGCGGACACACCGCAGCGTGGCGCGCATGGCATCCGGCACGGGCCATGCGGCCCGTGGCGATGGCATAGTGGCGGGGTGTCGATCCGGGAGCCTGTCGGGCTCCCGGTTTCGTGTTGCGCATCTGGCCGCCCTGCCGAGCCGAGCGTGCCGCACCCAGCCCCGCGAATCCAGGAGACCATGCATGCCGCCAATCGCCGCCCCCGTCACGATGCCGCTCTGGAAACGCATGCTGCTGCGCCGGCTGAAGTTCCTGGCCTGGCTGGTCGCGGTGCTGGCCGTCGGGTTCGGCGGCAGCTACCTGTTCGCGCCACAGTGGCTGCTGCGCGCGAACTTTGCGCGCGAAGCGATGGCCGCGCATCTGGAAAAGCACTCGGTGCGGGCCGGCGACACGCGCTGGGTCTACTACGAGGGCGGCGACGGCCCGACCATCGTGCTGCTGCACGGCTTTGCCGACAGCAAGGAAGTCTGGCTGGACGTGGCCAAACGCCTGAGCCCGCATTTCCACCTGATCATTCCCGACCTGCCCGGCTGGGGCGAATCCTCGCGCGAAGCCGGCGCCAACTACGACATTGATGCCCAGGCGGCACGCCTGCAGGCATTCGTGCAGACGCTGGGGCTGCAACGTTTCGTGCTGGTCGGCCACTCGATGGGCGGGGCGGTGGCCGGCGTCTATGCGGCCGAACATCCCGGGCATGTCGCCGAACTGGCGTTGGTCGATGCGTTCGGCCTGAAGTACAAGCCCAATGCGTTCGTCCGCGAGGCGCTGGCCGGCAAGGATCCGTTCCTGTTCAACGACCGTGCCGGGTTTGCCCGCGCCGCCGCCCTGGTGTTCGACAGGCCGCCCGATATCCCCGGTCGCTTCGTCGACGTGCTGATCGAGCGCAACCGGCGCGACCGCAGCTTCATCGAGCGCATCTTCAACGAGTTGCGCAAGCCGTCGCAGTATCTGGCAGTGCAGGATCGGCTCGGCCAGCTCGGCATGCCGGTACTCGGCCTGTGGTGCCGCGACGACAAGGTCATCGACCTCTCCGCGCTGGACAGCCTGCGCAGCGGCCTGACCCAGGCCAGCGCGATCAGCGCCAGCGTGCTCAACGGCTGCAACCACATGCCGATGCTGGAGCGCCCGGCGGAGACCGCGCAGGTCCTCACCGGGTTCGCGCTGTCGCATTGAACGGGACCGGCCGGCCCGCGGGGGCATCCGGCGGGCCGCCCCGCTCCTGCGCGAGTCAGCTGCCGGTCAGGCATCGTTGTCATTTGCCGATGCCGTCATGGGACAATGGCGCCCCAGCCCAGGAGGCATGCGTGCTTTCCAGCGAGAAGACGAAATCATGCCGCGACCGATGAAACGAACCCCGTGGCGCGGGTTCCTGGATTCGGTTGCCAGGATGTCCACCACGCGGACAAACTACTGGGCCGAGTTCGTCATCGACCTGGCCCTGGGCGCGTGGCTGCTCTTCGAAGGCTGGCGCCGCCATCAAGGCGACGTCCCGGCCGCCCTGGCCGTCCTGCTGGGCCTGTTCGCCTTCAGTTTCGTCGAGTATTTCTTCCACCGCTGGATGTTCCACACGCAGATTCCGCTGTTCGCGCAGGGCCATCGCCTGCATCACGAGCACCCGCTCGGCTACGACTCGCTGCCGTTCTTCCTGCCGGGAGCGGTGCTGCTGGTCCTGACCGGGCTGTGCATGCTGGTCGCGCCTGCCGGGTTCGCCCTGTTGATGATGGGCTCGGTGACGTTCGGCTACATCGCCTACGGGCTGAGCCACTTCATCATCCACCATGTCCGTTTCAGGCATCCGCTGCTGCTGCGCTGGGCGGGCGCCCACCATGTCCACCACTACCATCCGGACACCAATTTCGGCGTCACCACGCCGCTGTGGGACATCGTGCTGGGCACGCGGTACGTGCGGAAATCCCGCAGGATCTGAGCCGTCCGCCACGGCTTGCCGTCAATCGGCCACGTCGGCCACCAGCCGGTCCAGCTCGGACTTCAGGCTCGCACCGTTCAGGCGCAGCCAGCTGCGTTGCGCGCGCCAGTCGGGAAACAGGTTCTCGACCTGCGCCCAGAAGCGCGGCGAATGGTTGCGGACCTTCAGGTGGCACAGCTCGTGCGCCAGCACGTAGCGCAGCGCGGCCGGCGGCGCCAGCGCCAGCGCCAGATCCAGATTGATGCGGTCGCGCGTGTCCAGGCTGCCCCACAGGCTTTTCATCGGGCGGATTTTCAGCGCGGTCGGCGCCAGGCCCAGCTGCGGCACGTAGCCGGGCAGCCAGCGCGCGACGTCGCGGCGGATCAGCCCTTCCAGATGCGAGGCGAGCAGGCCGCGCGCGATCGGCAGCGCGCGCGTGTGCGGGCGCGGGATCACCAGGGTGAGCCCCCCCTCGAACGGTTCGATGCGCGGATAGGGGCCGGCAGCCCAGTCCAGTGTCGCGATCTGGCCGCGCAGCGGAAAATCGGTCGCCTGGCCCACGCGCAGCGGCGGCAACGGCTTCACCGTCAGGTTCAGCTCGTCGAGCTTCTGCTCCAGCCACTCGGCATGGTTGCGCAGGAACGCGCTGACCTGGGCCGGATGGGTCCCCTGCGGATAGGACAGCCGCGCGCCCCTGGGCGTCACCGTGAGGCGCAGCCGCCGCGCACGCGGATGGGCGGCTTTCAGCACGCGGATGGTGCTGCCGCTGAGCGTCGCCAGTTCCAACCAATCGCCTTCCAGATGTTGCGCCATGAACCTGCCCGTCACTTGCCTGCACGCCAGGCAAACGCAGCGTGCATGGGCAGTATGCGGGCAAATCGGCCGTTCGGTGCAAGGGCTTTTTGTCATGCGCCGTCCCGGTGCATGACAGGCGGCGTCTCAGCCGTCGGTGGGACGCGGCACGCCGAACCATTCCTCCAGCTTGGCCAGCAACCGGGCCAGTTCCAGCGTCAGCAAGGCAAAGCCGGCATCCAGCTCGGCATGGGCATCGGAGTGGCTGTCGCCCAGCTCGTCCATCACCACGTCCAGGAATTTCAGCTTGCGGATGACCAGGTCCTCGCCCAGCACGAAGCTGATGCGGTCATCGAAGGTCAGCCCGAGCAGGAACACCTGCTTGCCGTTGCGCAGGTGCTCCTTGACCTCTTCGGCGTCCAGGTCCTGCCGCCGGCAGCGGGCGATCGCGCCGGTGGCGGTGGCCGGATCGCGCAGTTCGCATTCGTCGCCCAGGGTCAGGCCGGCCGGCAGGTTGCCGTTGGCCAGCCAGTCGGTCATCAGCACCCGCGGCCCCTCTTCCGGCGCCAGCGGCACCGCCGGGAAACTGCCCAGCGCCTCGCGCACCTGGGTCAGCGCGTTCTCGGCCGACTTGCGGCTGGCGGTATCGAGCACCAGCCAGCCGTGCTGCCGGTCGACATAGGCGGCCAGCCGCGAGTTGCGCACGAAGGCGCGCGGCAGCAGCTCGGTCAGCAGGTCCTCCTTGATCCGCTTGCGCTCGCGGCCGCCGACCTTGCGGCCCTCCTGCTCGGCGATCTTCTGCACCTTGCGCTGCAATTCCTCGTTGACCACCTGCGCCGGCAGCAGCTTGTCCTCGCCGCCGACGGTCAACAGCGTGCACTTCTTCACCGTATGCGTCAGCGGCAGCTCCTCGCCGCGCCCGACCGGCGGCACGAACCCCCGGGTGGACATCTCCAGCGGCCCGCAGGGGCGCAGGCGGTGCTCGGCCAGTACGGCGTCAAGGCGCTCCAGATCGGCGGCCACGGCAGGCGAAAAACGGAACAACGTGAGGTTGCGAAAGAACATTCGATATCCGGATGGGTTGCGGCCCGAAGGCGGGGAAAGCCGCCGCCATCCCGGCTTGCACCGGAATGACGACGCGACGGTTGCTGGCGGCGCGGGTTTTCAGCGGGTGACCGCGGCCACCGCAGCCGCCACGGTGTCCAGGTTGCCGCGGTTGAGCGCCGCCACGCAGATGCGGCCGCTGTCGAGCGCGTAGATCGCGTACTCGTCGCGCAGGCGACGGACCTGGGACTTGCTCAAGCCCGAGTACGAGAACATGCCGGCCTGGTGCTGGATGAAACCGAACCCGGTCGCGCCGAGCACGGCCAGCCGTTCGACCAGACCGGCGCGCATCGCGTGGATGCGTGAACGCATCTCGCCCAGCTCCCGCTCCCAGCGGGCACGCAACTCGGCGCTGCCGAGCACTCCGGCCACCAGGCTGGCGCCATGCGCGGAGGGGCTGGAGTAGTTGGCACGGATGGTCTGCTTGATCTTCGACAGCAGCCGCGCCGCCTCGTCGCGGTCGGCACCGACCACCGACAGCGCGCCAACCCGCTCGCCGTACAGCGAGAACGACTTGGAATACGAATTGGCCACGACGAACGCCTCGATGCCCGACGCCGCCAGCAACCGCACGGCGGTGGCGTCGGCGTCGATGCCCTGGTCGAAGCCCTGGTAGGCCATGTCGACGAACGGCAGCAACCGGCGTTCGCGCAGCAGCGCGATCACCTGCTGCCATTGCGCCGCATCCAGGTCGACGCCGGTCGGGTTGTGGCAGCACGCATGCAGCAGCACCACCGTGCCCGGCTCCATGGCGCCCAGATCCTCCAGCATGCCGGCAAAATCCAGGCCGTGGCCGGCCGCGTCGTAGTAGCGGTATTCGAGCAGCGAAAAGCCGGCCGTCCCGAACACGACATGATGATTGCCCCAGCTCGGATTGCTGATCGCGATCTTCGCATCGGCGCCGCGCACCTGCTTGAGCAGGTCGGCCGCCACCCGCAGCGCCGCGCTGCCGCCGATGGTCTGCGCGGTGGCCACCCGACCAGCCGCCAGCAGCGGCGACTCGGCACCGAACAGCAACTGTTGCGTGAGCTGGTTGTAGGCCGGCAGGCCGTCGATCGGCAGGTAGCCGCGCGACCTGGCCGCCGACGCCAGCGACTGCTCCACGTCGCGCACCGACGACAGCAGCGGGATGCGCCCCTGTTCGTCGACATAGATGCCCACGCCAAGATTGATCTTGCCCGGGCGCTGGTCGGCCAGGTAGGTTTCGGTCAAACCCAGGATCGGATCGCCCGGGGCCATTTCAACGGATGCAAAGAAGGACACGGCAGGTACTCGGCAGGAAGTGAATGGAAGTATGGACGTCTATGCGTCGCTGGAAGGATAACCGGCCCTCCCCCCATGCGCATCGGGCCGGGAACCGCTTTCGCGCACGGCCCGCTGCCAGGGTGACGCCACGGCCGCCCGTCCCGCCGACGGCGCGGGCGCCAGGCCAGACCGGCGGATTCGCCGGCGGGCGTTCGGGGGGGCTCGGGCTGGGCAGGCATGGGCCGTATCGGCTGCGGAAGGCATCCATTGTAACCGTCTGGCCGCTCAGCTTCCGACGGGACCAAACGGCGCTAAACTACACCGATCCATCCAGTCGCCGTCAACGCCATGCAGGTACAGGATCACGCCGAAATCGTCCATTTGCTGGCGGAGCTGCGCATGGAGCACCGCGATCTCGACGTGGCGATCAGGCAACTGGCGAGCGGGTTCGGTCGCGACGAGCTGCAGCTGACCCGGATGAAGAAGCGCAAGCTGCTGCTGAAGGACCACATCGCCCGTCTCGAGAGCAAGCTGATCCCCGACCTGGACGCCTGATCCGGCAAGCCCGGCCGGAATGCCCGAACCCGACGCCCGAACCCTGCCAGCCCGCCGGAATCCCGATGAACCCCTTTGCCCCCACCCGCCTGCGCGACGAACATGTCGAGCTGGAACCTTTGCAGCCCGGGCATGCGCCGGCACTGGAAGCCGCCGCCGCCGACGGCGAACTGTGGAACCTGTGGTTCACCAGCGCGCCTGCGCCGGGTCAGGCTCGCGCCTATGTGGAAAAGGCGCTGCAAGGCCAGGCCGACGGCACGATGCTGCCGTTCGCCGTGCGCGAACGAAGCAGCGGCGAGATCGTCGGCACCACCCGCTATTACGAGATCGTGCCCGAGCTGCCGCGGCTGGCGATCGGCTACACCTGGTACGCCAGGCGCTGGCAGAAAAGCCACCTCAACACCGCCTGCAAGCGCCTGCTGCTTCGCCACGCGTTCGAGGCGCTGCAATGCGTCGCGGTGGAGTTCCACACCGACCACCGCAATCTCGACTCGCAACGCGCGATCGAGCGCCTCGGCGCGCATCGCGACGGCGTGCTGCGCGCGCACAAGCGCCGCCCCGACGGCAGCCTGCGCGACACCGTCTGCTACAGCGTCCTGGCCGGCGAATGGCCCGACGTGGACCGCTGGCTCGGCCTGCGCCTGCAGCGCCTGGCCGCACCGCCAACACCGTAGGCGCGCACCCTGTGCGCGAATGCGGTTGCGGAGGTTTCGACAAGAGCATTCGCGCACAGGGTGCGCTCTCCTACGCCGCTGATCAGAGCAGCCGGTTCAGCAGCCGGTCGAGGCGGGTGCGATTGAGCCGGCCCAGCTGCTTGCGGACCGCCGCCGGATAATGCCGCGGACTTTCCAGCGCCCGGTAATCGGTCAGCCGCGTGGCGTGTCGCTGCAAGGCGGTCCACTCGGCCTGATGCCTGTCCCGCAGCAGGTGCGCGGGGTCGCGCAGCAACAGGGCATTTTCCAGATCCAGCGACCACGCGCGCGGGTTCAGGTTGTTGCCGGTGAGCACGGCCACGTCATCGTCGACGAACAGGCCCTTCAGGTGGTAGCTGTTGTCGCCATCGCGCCACAGGTGGATGTTGAGCTGGCCGCTGTCGATCTGCCGCCGGTGCGCCTGAACGTAGCGGCGCAGGTTGTTTTCGTACAGGTACGGCAACAGGCCGATGGTGGTGAACGGCTGCTCCGGCGGAATATAGAAATCGCTGGCGGTCTTGTCGCCGATCATGATGTGGATCCGGCAGCCGCGCCGCAGCAGCTGGCCGAGCACGAGACGCACCGGCCGGGGCAGGTTGAAATACGGCGTCAGCAGGATCACCCGCTCGCGCGCGCCGCGCAGCAAGGCCAGCACGGTGTCGTTGAGCGCATTGTCGCTGCGCCCAAAACCAAGCAGCGGCGTCACCGCCACCTCGCCCGGCCCCAGCGCTTCGCGCGGCACCTCGTAGCGGGCGTGCTGCAGGGCCAGCCGCAACGCACGGATCGCCGGCTGCAGCGTGCGCGTCTCGGGCAATTCGGCAACGTCCAGGGGCCGCACCGCCTCGTTGCCCATCAGGTACTGCCGAATGAAGCCGGCCATGGCGTCGGCCAGAGCGCGATGCCGCAGCAGGTGATAGCGGTCCAGGCGGTAGCGCCCATGCCGGGCCAGGTACACATCGTTGATGCTGGCGCCGCTGTACAGCACGGTGCCGTCGATCACGAAACCCTTCAGGTGCAGCACACCGAACAGTTCGCGGTTCTGCACCGGCACGCCACGAATCTCGATGCCGGGCCCGAACCGCTCGGCGTACGCGCGATACATGTCCGCATTGCCGGCGCATTTCCGCTCGCCGATCAAGCCGCGTTGCGCCCGATGCCAGTCCACCAGCACCGAAACCTGCAAGGCCGGGTGGCGGGCGCGGGCCGCATGCAATGCGTCCAGCACTTCGCGCCCGGCCTCGTCGTCCTGCAGGTACAGCGCCACGATCATGATGCGCTGCCGGGCCTGCCCGATCAGCTCCAGCAACACCCGCCGGAACGCCGAGGGATCGTCCAGCACCTCGATCGCCGCCGCCGGCACGGCAAACGCCGGCAGCGCATCCAGCAGCACCGGCCGCTTCGGCTTGCGCAAAGGCGCAAGTATCCGGCGGGCAAGCCGGCCTGGCGTGCCCATCAAGGTACTCACGGGTGAAATGACAATCTCACGCATGATGGCGAACCGGAAGGCGGCTCAAGCAAGCCTTGCGACTTCCGATCCGGGCCGGACTCAACCGCCATGCACCGGATAAGTCTTCGCGCTGCCGGGTGCCCAGGTGCTCGCGGATGGCGCCGGCTTGCCGGCCGGCGCGACCGGACGCGAACCGCACTGATAGGCGCCCCACGGCTGTGAACCGTCGACCGGGTCGGCCAGCGGCTTGACGGTGTCGGCGTGCATCTTCACCGCTTCGTTGCGCGCCATCACTTCCAGCTCGTCGCGTACGGTGATGTCGTTGCGATCGACCGGACCGACATGGTCCATCACCGAGACGGTGACCTTGCCCATGTCGCGGCAGCCGGACACATCGCCATTCCATGCCGTATGCACGTTCCTGGCGGCATCGTCCAGGGTGATGCCCCAGCTGCAGGCGCCAAGCAACAGGATGGGGACGAACAACAGCAGGGTCTTGCGCATGAGTAGCTCCGGGGCGATGGCTTGCGGGATGAGGGGCTGGAAAGGTGGCCGGCAACAGCCGGTGCGTTGCCGGCCCGGCCGCCATCGTAGCGCGGGGACGGCATCACTTCCCCAACGAATTCGAAACACGCTTCGGCGGTCCGCTGCGGAACCGCCGGAACCTTGGATGCGCGTGCAGCCCCGGCGCCATCTGCCCGGGCTCGCACGGCTTCAGGTTCAGGGCGCTCCGGGCAGGCCATCGCCGGGCGCTCGCGACTGTCCGCCTGTCGCGACCGGTTGTCCGCGGACGCTGCGGCCGTTGCGGCATTGTACCCATGCATCCATGCAAAACAGGCGCTTGCGCGAAGGCGGCGGCATGGCACGGCGCTTGCTCTGGACACGACACGGGACCATTACCCTTGCACCGGAGACACGATCATGCGATTCGAAACATGGATGCTGCGCGGCCTTTTCGCTGCCTGCCTGGCGGTGTGCGCGTTGACCCTCGGCGCCATGCTGAATGCCGCGCCGCCCGTGGCGCAATGGGCCGCAACCGGCCGCCTGGGCACGATCCTGCTGGCCGCTCCGACAAGCTGTGCGCTGCCACAGGATGGCGTGATCTGCCCGCGGCACGGTTGAGCGCCCGGGCACGGCAGGCGAAATGCCGCCAGGGCACGCGATAATGGGCGCATGCTGCACGTCATCCTGTTCCGTCCCGAGATCCCGCCGAACACCGGCAACGTGATTCGCCTGTGCGCGAACACCGGCGCCAGGCTGCACCTGATCCGCCCGCTCGGCTTCGATCTGGACGATGCACGCCTGCGCCGCGCCGGACTGGACTACCACGAGTACGCCCGGGTCGCGGTACACGACGATCTGGCCGGCTGCCTCGCCGCGATCGGCGCGCCGCGCGTGTTCGCCTTTTCCACCCGGGGCCGCGTGGCGCACGTCGAGGCGCGTTTTGCCGACGGCGACGCTCTGCTGTTCGGCTGCGAAACCGCCGGCCTGCCTGCCGGGGTGCTGGCGACGATTCCCGCCGCGCGGCAGCTGCGCCTGCCGATGCAACCGGACAGTCGCAGCCTGAACCTGTCCAATACCGTCGCGGTGGCGGTGTACGAGGCCTGGCGTCAACTCGGCTTTGCCGGTGCCGGTGCGTAGGCAGCCGTGTCGCGCCGGCCTGTGCCGGCGACGCCCTTGCGATCACGCCACTGACCGGCTCAGGCTTGCCTGCGCCGGTATTGCAACGCCTCGGCCAGATGCGTCTGGTCCAGCAACGCCGCCCCGCCATCGAGGTCGGCGATGGTGCGCGCGACGCGCAGCACGCGGTGATAGGCCCGCGCCGACAGGCCGAGCCGCGTCAGGGCCTGTTCGAACCAGCGCCGTTCGGCCGGCCCCAGGGCGCAGTCGCGCTCCAGTTCGCGGGTGCTGATGTCGGCATTCGGCCGCCCCGCCCGCATCAGCGACTGCCGGCGTGCCTTGAGTACCCGCGCGCGTACGGTGGCCGAATCCTCGTCGCGCGGGCTGCATGCCGAAGCGAGCTCCGTCAGCGGCACCGCCGGCACTTCCACACACAGATCGATGCGGTCCAGCAGCGGCCCGGAAATGCGCGAACGGTAACGCTGGACCTGATCCGGCGTGCAGTGGCAGCGCGCGTCGCCGGCATAGCCGCACGGGCACGGGTTCATCGCCGCGACCAGCTGGAACTGCGCGGGAAAGGTCGACTGCCGTGCCGCCCGCGAAATCAGGATGTGGCCGGACTCCATCGGTTCCCGCAACACTTCGAGCACGTGCCGGCTGAACTCCGGCAGCTCGTCGAGGAACAACACGCCGTTGTGCGCCAGCGAAATCTCGCCGGGGCGGGGGTAGGAACCACCGCCGACCAGCGCCACCGCCGACGCGGTATGGTGCGGGGCACGGAACGGGCGTCGCCGCCACTGCGCCAGATCGGCGCCCAGCCCGGCCACCGACCGCACCGCGCAAGTCTCCAGCGCCTCCGCTTCGGACAACGGCGGCAGGATGCCGGGCAAGCGTTCGGCCAGCATGGTCTTGCCGGCGCCGGGCGGACCCATCAGCAGCAGGTGATGGCCACCGACGGCGGTGATCTCCAGCGCACGCCGCGCCTGCAGCTGGCCGCGTACGTCCGCCAGGTCCGGACCGGCGTCGGCACCGCCGCTGCCGCCGGATACGCCGACCGGCATGGAGAGCTCCTGCGCGCCGCGCAGCCAGCCGCATACCTCGGCCAGCGAGTCGGCCACCTGCACGTCCATGTCCGCGACCAGCGCGGCTTCGGCGGCATTCTCGCGCGGCACCACCACCCGGCGGCCGCGTGCACGCGCGCGCAACAACGCCGGCAGCACCCCGGACACGCCGCGCAGCGAGCCGGTCAGGGCCAGCTCGCCGAGGAATTCGCAATCGTCCAGCTTCTCGCGCGGCACCTGGCCGCTGGCGGCAAGGATGCCCAGCGCGATCGGCAGATCGAAACGGCCGCCGTCCTTGGGCAACTCGGCCGGCGCCAGGTTCACCGTGACCCGACGGTCGGGGTATTCGAACGCGGTGTTCTGGATCGCCACGCGCACGCGGTCGCGCGCCTCGCGAACCGCCGCCTCGGGCAGGCCCACGATGTTCGTGCAGGGAAGGCCGCCGGACAGGTGCACCTCCACCATCACCTGGGGCGCGGCGATCCCTTCCTGGGCCCGGCTGAGGGTGACGGCAAGGCTCATGCGGCCGCGGGCCTGACGGACATTGGCGGGCGGGGCGCGGATTCGGCGATGCGGGAGCCGCTTGCTGGCGCTGCGCCGGCCCGTGGCGATTTCCTGGACGGGGAAGCGGCGGAACCAGGAACCGCGCCGGCGGATGCGCCGCCCGGCCGGCCAGCGGTCCAGCCGCTCGCCCAGGGACGCCGATGCGCGGAGGGAGCGGTGATATGCACGGACATCACGCGACTCCACCTGCAGTGCTGAATAAATAACCGCCCCCGATCCTCTCGGGGTGAGGATGACAGATCGGGGGCGGCTCCCGGGAGATGGCTCTCGCTAACCCCCGCGGGCGGCGACCGCGGCCTCAAGCTCGGCCACGCGTTGCTCCAATTCGTCGACCTTGGCGCGCGTGCGCGCCAGCACCTGCATCTGGACGTCGAATTCTTCGCGGGTGACCAGGTCGAGGCGGCGCAATCCCTGCGCCAACACATCCTGGAAGTTGGCTCGCAAATCCTGTTGCGCCTGCGCCAACCCTGGCGGTACCAACGACACAAGCCGCAGAGCAATCTGATCGATGTCCTGCTTGTCCATCATGGACAGCGCCTCGCACTCGTCGGGATGGATATTAGGTGGAGGGAAATCGGGTCTGCCATCGGTGTGCTCCGTCAAAATCTGTAGGGATTGTCCTACACGGGCCATTATCAGGCGACAACGCCCGGCCGGGCAGGCAGAATGTGCCTGCATCGAAAGTCGTGTCGATGTCCGTCAAACGAGGAATTTCCCCCATGAAGCTGGTCGTGGCGATCATCAAGCCATTCAAGCTGGACGATGTGCGCGAAGCGCTGGCCGAAGTCGGCGTGCAGGGCGTGACGGTTACCGAGGTCAAGGGCTTCGGTCGCCAGAAGGGCCATACCGAGCTGTACCGCGGCGCCGAGTACGTGATCGATTTCCTGCCCAAGATCAAACTGGAAGTGGCGGTCGCCGACGACCAGCTGGAGCGCGTGCTGGAAGTGATCCAGAATGCCGCCCGCACCGGCAAGATCGGCGACGGCAAGATCTTCGTCAGTACGCTGGAACAGGTGATCCGCATCCGCACCGGCGAGCTCGACCACGACGCGTTGTAAAGCCCGGGTGCCTGTCCCCGCGGGATTGCCGCAGCGGCGCGACCCGCGAAACCCGTCCGACCTGAAGGCTGCTGGCGGCGTGGCGGCCGAGCCGGCATTCGCCGGGATGCGCGCGGCGGCGCACCCCGGCGGATCAGCGAGCGGAGCGGATCAGGCTCAGTTCCACGGCCACGGCTTCAACGCATACGCCTTCGGCGGCGTGTCGCCGGCGAGGTAGCGCACGAAGTAGTCCCAGCGCCGGCGCGTGGCGTACGGCGTGGCGGCCGCGTAGCCGTGGTGGACGTTGGGGATGATCAGCATGTCGAAGTCCTTGTTGGCCTTGATCAGCGCCTCGGCC
>JAGWMU010000054.1 GCA_028873095.1 Pseudomonadota bacterium
CGGTGATCAACCTGGTCTCGATGCTGATGATGCTGGTCACCGACAAGCAGGCCGACATCGCGATCCTGCGCACGCTCGGCGCCACCCCGCGCAGCATCATGGGCATGTTCATGGTGCAGGGCGTGCTGGTGGGCGTGGTCGGCATCGGCTTCGGCGTGGGCTTGGGTTCGCTGCTGTCGTGGCGGCTGCCGGGCATCATCAAGTGGATCGAGCACACCTTCCACGTGACCTTCCTGTCGCCCGACATCTACTACATCAGCGAGGTGCCGAGCCGGTTGGAATGGCACGACGTGGGCTGGACCGCGCTGCTCACCTTCGCGTTCTCGCTGCTGGCCACCCTTTATCCCGCGTGGCGCGCCTCGCGCACGCAGCCCGCGCAGGCGCTGCGCTATGAATGAGGCCGTGATGAACCCGAACGCCACGAATCAGGCCGGCGAGAACGTGCTGCGCGCCAGCCACGTCGCCAAGACCTACGACGAGGGCGGCCTGCGCACCGAGGTGCTGGGCGACGTCAGTTTCACGCTGAAGCGCGGCCAGACGATGGCGATCGTCGGCGCCTCCGGTTCGGGCAAGAGCACGCTGTTGCACATCATCGGCGGACTGGACACGCTCACCGCCGGCGAGGTGGAAGTGGACGGCCGCGTGCTGTCGAAGCTGTCCGACGCCGAGCGCGGCCGCGTGCGCAATCGCTCGCTCGGTTTCATCTACCAGTTCCACCACCTGCTGCCCGAGTTCACCGCGCTGGAAAACGTCTGCATGCCGCTGCTGATCCGCGGCACCTCGATTGCCGAGGCCGAGCGCCAGGCGGCGGCCCTGCTGGAGCGCGTGGGGCTGGGCCAGCGCACCCGGCACAAGCCGTCGGAGCTGTCCGGCGGCGAGCGCCAGCGCTGCGCGGTGGCGCGCGCGCTGGTGACCCGGCCCGCCTGCGTGCTCGGCGACGAGCCCACCGGCAATCTGGACGAAGCCAACGCCGCGCAGGTCTACGCGTTGATGCTGGAGCTCAACCGGGAGATCGGCACCAGCTTCATCCTGGTCACCCACGACACCCGGCTGGCCGCCCGGATGGATCGCACGCTGGTGCTGCACAACGGCGTGCTGCAGGAAGCCGCCCAGGCCCGGTGAGCGCGTTGCCGCTGCCGGACTGCGCGCGAGCCGCAGTCCGGCGGGGGGGCGGTGCGGCGCGCGCCTACACGCTTTTCATCCTCGTTTCCGCCGCTGCCGCGCTAGGCTCGATGCCATCAGGGATGGCGCGAGGTGCGGCCTGTGGCACGGACGGCGGCAATGCCAACGGCAGTCGGCAGCGCACTGGCGCTGCTGGGCGGCGTGCTGCTGGTGCAATGGCTGCCGGGGCTGCCGCCGTCCTGGTGCCTGGGCCTGTTGCTGCTGCTGGCCGTGCTGCTGGCCTGGCGCCTGCCGCGCTGGCGCTGGCTGGCCTGGGTGCCGCTGGGCATCGCGTGGGCGGCATGGCGCGGCGGCGCCGCGATGGAGGCGCGCTTGCCGCGAGCCCTGGAAGGCCGCGATTTCGTGGCGATCGGCAGCATCGCCGACCTGCCGCAGGTGCGCGGCGATGCCAGCCGTTTCGATTTTCGCGTGGACCGGGCGACGCTGGACGGCGGGCCGATCGCGCTTCGCGGGCGCGTGACCGTGGCCTGGTACGGACGTGCGCCGCTGCTGCAACCGTGCACGCGCTGGCGGCTGCTGCTGCGTCTGAAACGGCCGCGCGGGCTGCGCAACCCCGGCGGCGCCGACAGCGAGCGTTCCGCGCTGGAGCGCGGCATCGTGGCCACCGGCTATGTGCGCGAGGACGCCGGCAATGCCGGCCTTGGCGGCCCGCGCTGGTGCGTCGATGGCGTGCGCGACGCGGTCGCGCGAGGCATCGCGGCGCGCGTGCGCGATCCGCACGATGCCGTGCTGCTGCAGGCCTTTTCGGTCGGCGATACGCGCGGGCTGCAGCCGCGCGACTGGGAGATCGCGCGCGCCAACGGCGTCTCGCACCTGATCGCGATTTCCGGATTCCATGTCGGAGTGGCGGCGGTGTTCGGCGTGTGGCTGGCGCTGCTGGTCTACCGGCTGTGGCCGTGGCTGGGTTTGCGCGTGCCGCGAGCGCAGGCACAGGCCGCCGCCGCGCTGCTGACGGCCGGCGTCTACAGTGCGCTGGCCGGTTTCGGCCTGCCCACGGTGCGCACGCTGCTGATGATCGCGGCGGTGGCGCTGGCGCGCTGCAGCCGGCGGGGCTCCAGCGGTGCCCAGTCGCTGGCGTTGGCGCTGCTGGCGATCCTGCTGGTCGACCCGC
This sequence comes from Pseudomonadota bacterium, assembly GCA_028873095.1. GTDB lineage: Bacteria > Pseudomonadota > Gammaproteobacteria > Xanthomonadales > Rhodanobacteraceae > Rhodanobacter. The sequence goes on from JAGWMU010000054.1 coordinate 2,294, forward strand.
TGGCGGTGCTGGCGGCCGGCTTCTGGCTGTCGTTCATCGGGGTGGCGTTCCTGATGCTGTGCCTGCAGGCGCGGGGGCGCGGGTTGCGTGGGTTCCTGCACGAACTGTCGGCCGGCCAGCTGGTGATGACGGTGGCCCTGCTGCCGCTGACCCTGTGGTTTTTCGGCGAGGCATCGCTGGTCGGCGCGCTGTCCAACCTGATCGCGGTGCCGCTGGTCAGTTTCGTGATCGTGCCAGGCGCCTTGTCCGGCATGCTGCTGCTGTGGCTGTGCCCGCCGCTGGCCGCCCCGGTGCTGTGGCTGGCCGGCAAGCTGGCGCACGCGCAATGGTGGCTGCTGGAACGGATGGCGCAATGGCCGGGCGCGCACTGGTATTTGCCGGCGGTGCAACCGTGGGCGCTGCTGCTGGCGTTGCTGGGCGCGCTGTGGCTGTTCCTGCCGCGCGGGGTGCCGCTGCGCTGGCTGGGCGCGCTGTTGTTCCTGCCGCTGCTGCTGCCGCCGCGCCAGGTGCCGGCCGAGGGCGCGTTCCAGGCATGGGTGCTGGATGTGGGGCAGGGCCTGTCGGTGTTGCTGCGGACCCGCGACCATGCGCTGGTGTACGACGCCGGCGCGCGCTACCCGTCGGGCTTCGACCTGGGCGCGGCGGCGGTCGTGCCGTCGCTGCACGCGCTGGGCATCGCCCGCGTCGACATGCTGATGATCAGTCACGACGACAACGACCATGCCGGCGGGGCCAGCGCGGTCGCCGGTGCGTTCCCGCAGGCGGTGCGTTATTCCGGCGAGGCTGCGCGGATGACGGTGCCGATGCGGCAGTGCCTGGCCGGGCAGTCGTGGCAATGGGACGGGGTGCGGTTTCGCGTGCTCAGTCCGCGCCGCGGGCAGGCCGCGGGCAGGGGCAACGACCGTTCCTGCGTGCTGCTGGTCGAGGGACGTGGCGGGCGCCTGCTGCTGACCGGCGACATCAGCACGAAGATGGAGCCGCCGGTGGTCGCCGCGCTCGGTTCGGGCCTGCCGCCGGTGTTGCTGGTGCCGCACCATGGCAGCAAAAGCTCTTCCAGCGCGTTCTTCATCGGCGCCGTGCACGCTCCGCTGGCGGTGGTTTCGGCGGGTTGGCACAATCGCTTCGGCCACCCCCGGCCGGACGTGCTGGCACGCTATGCCGCGGCCCGTGTGCCGGTCGTGAACACCGCGGAACTGGGTGCGATCCCGCTGGATTTTCCGGCCGACGCCCCGGCGCGGCGCGGGCCGGGCTGGCGTTTGCGGCAGCCGCGCTACTGGCGCGAGTGAGTCCCGGCGCGATGGGATCCCGGCTCGCGTGAAGCGAGGGAATGCCACCCGTGCCGCAGTACATCCGGAGGAGACTGCTATCATGCGCGCTCGTCGACAAGCTAGTGAAGCGCCCTCACCTCAATCCTCTCCCCCAAGGGAAACAGGAGCCGGGGGAGCGGAGGCAATGGGGGCGCTGCGCGCGATTTGTTCCATTGAAGCGGAATGGTGGGGTCCAAAGTGCTGGAAATCCTGATAGCTGGTGGCTGGGCGTTGGCGCCCATCCTGGTCTGTTCGGCGATCGCCCTGGCGATCGTGCTGGAGCGCTGCTGGACCCTGCGCCGCAAGTCGGTGCTGCCGCCGGGCCTGGGCGAGGAGGTGCGCGAATGGGCGCGCAACGGCCAACTCGATCCGCGGCACCTGGAGGCACTGGCCAGTGACTCGCCGCTGGGCGAATTGCTGGCCGCGGCGCTGGCCGTGCGCAACCGGCCACGCGAGCAGATCAAGGAACGCATCGAGGACACTGGCCGGCATGTGGTGCACCGGATGGAGCGTTACCTCAACACGCTCGGCACGATCGCCTTGATCGGCCCGCTGCTGGGCCTGTTCGGTACCGTGATCGGCCTGATCCGCATGTTCATGGAGGTGATGGCCGGCGGCATCGGCGATCCGGCCAGGATGGCCGGCGGCATCGGCGAGGCGCTGATCTGCACGGCGGCCGGCCTGACCGTGGCGATCCCGGCCTACGTGCTGCACCGCTACTTCCGCTCGCGCGTGGCTGGCTATGTCGTGTTGATGGAAAAGCAGGCGACCGCCCTGCTGGACGAGCTGACCCAGCCTGCCGCCGCCGCGGCTTCGACGCGGCCCCGGCGCGTGCCGGCGACCTCCGCGCCGGGCGCCGGTTGAGGGCCCGGCCGATGCGCATCAGCAACGACCGGCGTGGGGACGATTTCGAGATCAACGTGATTCCGCTGATCGACGTGCTGCTGACCCTGTTGATGTTCTTCGTGCTGACCAGCACGTTCGTGCAGCATTCGCGCCTGCAGGTGACCCTGCCCAAGGCCAGCACGCGCGATCGCGACATGAACGCCGCGGCGCTGACCATCATGATCGACCGCAACGGCCGCTTCTACGTGGGCAGCGACGAAGTGCTGGGCGAGGGCATCGATGCGCTCAAGCGGACCATCGCGCGCAATGCCGGCACCGATCGCGAGCGCCCGGTGACGATCCGCGCCGACGCGATGACGCCCAACCAGGACGTGGTGACGGCGATGGACGCGCTGGGCCAGCTCGGCTTTACCCGGCTGTCGATCGCCACCACGCCGAACAAGCCGGGCACGGGCAAGTGATCCGCGCGAAATTCGGCGTGTGGGATGCCGAAAGCCGGGCCGTCTACAAACGCCTGTTCGGCTACACCCACCGTTTCTGGGTGATGGCCCTGATCGCGCTGATCGGCATGGCGGTGGAAGGCGGCGGCCTGGCGGTTTTCACGCAGCTGCTGAAGCCGATGATCGACCAGATGTTCGCGCAGAAAAACGCCTATTACATCTTCTGGATGCCGATCTGGATCATCATCATCTTCGTCGTGCGCGCCCTGGGCACCTTCGCCAGCAGCTACGGCATTTCCTATATCGGCCGCAACGTGGTGCAGGCGATCCAGCACGACGTGTTCGCGGCCTATCTGCGGCTGCCGGCGGCGTTCTTCGGCGCCGAGCCGTCGGGCCAGCAGGTTTCGCGCATCACCTACACCAGCGAGCAGGTATCCTCGACCGCCACCGATGCGGTGAAAGTCGCGGTGACCGAAGGGGTCACGGTGATCGGCATGCTGTACGTGATGCTCTCCAACAGCGCCTATCTCACGCTGGCGCTGCTGCTGATGGTGCCGCCGATCACCCTGATCGCCACCCTGGTCAGCCGGCGCTATCGGCAGATCAGCCACCGCATCCAGGGCATGATGGGTTCGATCACCGGCACGGTGGAGGAATCGGTCGGCGCCCATCGCGAGGTGCGTGTCTACGGCGGCCAGGCGTACGAGGGCGCCCGTTTCGACGCGATCACCCATCGCGCGCGCCGGCTCAACCTGAAGATCGCCGCGACCAGCGCGATGTCCAGCTCCACGATCCAGACGGTGGCCGCCTTCGCGATGGCGCTGCTGGTGTTTCTGGGCACGCGGCCGCAGGTGATCGACAGCATCACGCCCGGCGTGTTCTTCACCGTGCTGACCGCGATGGGCGGCATGCTGCCCTCGCTGAAGCGGCTGGCCAACGTGCAGGCCAACATCCAGCGCGGGGTGTCGGCCGCCGAGGATCTGTTCGGCATCGTCGACCTGCCGCCCGAAGTCGATCGCGGCCGGCTCGAGCTGGCGCGCACGCGCGGCGACCTGCGTTTCGAAGGCGTCGGGCTGGTGTATCCGCGCGATGCCCTGGAGGCGCTGCGCGGTATCGACCTGCATTGCGCCCCCGGCACGGTGACCGCGCTGGTCGGCCGTTCCGGCAGCGGCAAGAGCAGTCTGGTCAGCCTGCTGCCGCGGTTCCACATGCCGAGCAGCGGCCGCATCGTGCTCGACGGCGAGGATTACCGGGACTACACGCTGGCCTCGCTGCGCCGGCAGATCGCCTGGGTGGGGCAGAGCGTGGTGCTGTTCGACGATACCGTGGCCAACAACATCGCCTACGGCGAACTGGCCGGCGCCAGCGAGCCGGACATCATCGCCGCGGCCGAGGCGGCCAATGCGATGGAGTTCATCGCGGGCATGCCGCAGGGCATCCACACCCGGATCGGCCAGAGCGGCAACATGCTGTCCGGCGGCCAGCGACAGCGCCTGGCGATCGCCCGCGCGATCCTGAAGAACGCGCCGATCCTGGTGCTGGACGAGGCCACCAGCGCGCTCGACAGCGAATCCGAACGGCTGATCCAGCAGGCCCTGCAGCGCCTGATACGCGACCGCACCACCCTGGTGATCGCGCACCGGCTGTCCACCATCGAGCACGCCGACCAGATCGCGGTGCTGGACCAGGGCAGCATCGTGGAGCGCGGCACGCATGCCGAGCTGATGGCCCTGAACGGGCATTACGCCGCCTTGCACCGGATGCAGTTCCACGATCAGGCCGTCGAACCGGGCGACGACTGAAGGAGCATCGATGGCGCTGATCGACACGCTCGAGTCGGCCTGGTACGGCAACGGCAGGGCGCCCTGGTGGACATCGCCGCTGGCGGCGGCGTACGGCGCCGTGGTGCGCCTGCGCAGCGGGTTCTACCGGCGCGGATGGCGGCACGCGGTGCGCCTGCCGGTACCGGTCGTGGTGGTCGGCAACCTCAGCGTCGGCGGCACCGGCAAGACCCCGCTGACCATCGCGCTGGCCGCGGCGCTGCGCGCGCGCGGGTACCGGCCGGGCGTGGTCAGCCGCGGCCACGGCGGCGACCGGCGCGAACCGCTGCTGCTGGGCGACGCGCCCGATCCGCTGCGGGTCGGCGACGAGCCCTGCCTGATCCGCGCCAGCGGCGTGCCGGTGGCGGTGGGGCGCGATCGGCCCGCCGCGGCGCGATTGCTGGTGGCCGCCGGCTGCGACGTGCTGATCGCCGACGACGGCCTGCAGCATTACGCCCTGGCGCGCGACGTGGAGATCTGCGTGATCGACGGCGTGCGCCGTTTCGGCAACGGGCGGCTGCTGCCGGCCGGGCCGCTGCGCGAGCCGTTGAGCCGGCTGCGGCGGGTCGATTTTCGCGTCTGCAACGGCGGTGCCGCGGCGGACGGCGAATATCCGATGCGGTTGTCGGGCGACCAGGCGGTGGCGCTCGGCGACGCCCGGCACCGGCCGCTGGACAGCTGGCGCGGCCAGCCGGTGCACGCGGTGGCGGCGATCGGCAACCCGCGACGCTTCTTCGACAGCCTGCGCGGTCACGGCATCGCGGTGATCGAGCACGCATTTGCCGATCACCACCGGTTCGCGCCGGCCGAGCTGGATTTCGGCGACCGCTTGCCGGTGCTGATGACCGACAAGGATGCGGTCAAGTGCCGGCGCTTCGCGCTAGCGCACTGGTGGCGCGTGCCGGTGTGTGCGGAGCTGCCGCCAGCATTTCACGATGCGCTGCGCCAGCATCTCGAGACGCTGCGCCGCGAGACGGATTCGCCGCACACGTAGACCTCGTGCACGAGACCGCCGCCGATCCAGTAGCACAGCTCGGCCGGTTGGCGCGCATTCCACACCACCAGGTCGGCGGCCTGGCCCACCGCCAGCGTGCCGCGGTCGACCAGGCCGAGGGCGCGGGCGGCGTGGCTCGTGATGCCGTGCAACGCTTCTTCGGGGGTCAGCCGGAACAGCGTGCAGGCCATGCCGGCCGCCAGTCGCAGCGACAGCATCGGCGAGCTGCCGGGGTTGCAGTCGGTGGCGACCGCCATCGGCACGCGGTGTTTGCGCAACAGCTCGATCGGCGGCAGCCGGGTTTCGCGCAGCGCGTAAAACGCTCCCGGCAGCAGTACCGCCACGGTGCCCGCGGCGGCCATGGCCGCGATGCCCGATTCGCCCAGGTGCTCCAGGTGATCGGCCGACAGCCCGTGGTATTCGGCGACCAGTGCGGCGCCGTCCAGGTCGGACAGCTGCCCGGCGTGCAGCTTCACCGGCAGGCCGAGCCGCTGCGCCTGTTCGAACAGGCGGCGGGTTTCCTCGCGGCTGAACCCGATGTTCTCGCAGAACGCGTCGACCGCATCGAGCAGTCCTTCGGCCGCCAGCGCGGGCAGCATCTCGTCGCAGACCAGCGCGACGTAGTCGGCGCGACGCTCGCGGTATTCCGGCGGCAGCGCATGCAGGCCGAGGAAGCTGGTGCGCACGGTGATGCCGAGCTTCCGGCCGATGCGCCGCGCCACCTGCAGCATGCGGCGTTCGGTTTCCAGTTCCAGGCCGTAGCCGGACTTGATTTCGAGCGTGGTCACGCCATCGGCGAGCAGGATCCGCGCACGCGCCAGCGACTGCGCGTAAAGCTCGTCCTCGCTGGCCTCGCGGGTGGCCTTCACGGTGGCGACGATGCCGCCGCCGGCGCGGGCGATGTCCGCGTAGCTGGCGCCGTTCGCGCGCAGCTCGAACTCGTGCGCGCGATCGCCGCCGAACACCAGGTGGGTGTGGCAGTCGATCAGCCCCGGGGTGACCAGCGCGCCGTCGAGCGACAGCACGCTGGCGGCCAGCGTGGCCGGCGCCGCCGGCAGATCGCCCATGCGGCCGACCCACGCGATGCGGCCATGATGCATCGCGATGGCGCCTTGTTCGATCACGCCGCACGAGGGCGCGTCGGCAAACGTCGCCAGGGTGGCATTCAGCAACAATCGATCCCAACGGGGCTGGTTCATGCTCGCGACGCCTCCATGATGGCCTGCATGCGTTACCGGGCCGGCTCGTCGTCCGATGCCACGGCGGTGTCGCCGTAGGCGCTGGTGTTGCCCACGTGGACCGGTTCCGCCGCCGGCCTGCGGCCCGGTTCGGCCTCGGTCTCGTGGGCGGCCTGCTGCCGCTCGAATTCCTGCACCATGCGTTCGGCGAAATCCTTGTAGACCGGCGTGGGGCTGAACAGCGACGCGGCGGCGCGCGCCAGCAGGCATGCCGCCATGATCGGGATCACCATGTCCTGGTTGTCGGTCAGCTCCATCGCGATCACCGCCGAGGTCAGCGGCGCGCCGGTGACGCCTGCCAGGTACGCGCTCATGCCCAGCAGCACCACCGTGCCGGCCGGGATGCCGGGCAGGAAGTGCGCGATGTTGTGGCCGAGGCCGGCGCCGACCGCCAGTGCCGGCGAGAAGATGCCGCCGGGGATGCCGGCCCAGTACGAGACGACATTGGCCAGCAGTTTCTCGATGCCGAAGCCCTGGCCCGGCGTGACCGCGGCCTCCTGCACGAACGCGCGCGCCTGGTCGTAGCCGGTGCCGTACACGCTGTTGTGCGAAAACAGCCCGATCAGCGCCAGCGCCAGCCCGCAGCCGGTGGCGAACAGCACCGGCGCGTGCGCCCGCAACCGGCCGATCGCCGCCAGCGGGCCGTGCCGCGAGAGCAGGATCAGGCGCGCGAACAGCCCGCCCAGCAAGCCGCAGATCACGCCGGTCAGCAGCACCGCCAGCCAGGCATGGCCGAGTGGCAGGCTGGCCTGCACTTCGCCGAAATAGGAGTAGTTGCCCATGATGCCCAGCGAGACCACGCCGCCGATGATCACCGCCGTCAGCAGCAGGCCGCTGAAACGGTGCTCGAAGGTGCCGGCCAGCTCCTCGATCGCGAACACCACGCCGGCCAGCGGGGTGTTGAAGGCCGCCGCGATGCCGCAGGCGCCGCCGGCGAGGATGAAGCGCGAGGCGGCCTTGGGATCGGTGAAGCCGAAGCGCCGGCCGATCGAGTGGAACAGCCCGGCGCCGACGTGCACGGTCGGTCCTTCGCGGCCGATCGAGGCGCCGACCGCCAGCGCGATCAGCGTCAGTATCATCTTGCCGACCGCGATCGGCAGCGCCAGCATGCGCTGGCGAAAGCCCTCGTCCTCGATATGCAGTGTGCCGATCACCTGCGGGATGCCGCTGCCGCGGGTGGCGCGCAGCTTGCCCTCGGTGGCCCAGGCGAGCAGGCCGAACACGATCGGGGTGACGATCAGCGGAATCCAGTCGCCGTAGCCGAGCATGCGCAGGAACAGATGGTAGGACCAGTTGCTGGCCTTGGTGAACACGATCGCCGCCAGCGCCACCACGATCGCGCCCAGCCACAGGGCGAGGCGTCGGCGCCACTGGTGCGGGGCGAAAAATTCGTGGCCGAGCAGGGCCTGCAGGCGTGGGTTCGAGGGCTTCGATGCAGGTTCGGTCGATTCGGACATGGCCGCATTATGGCAGACCGCGCTTTGCCCTTAGGAGCGCACCCTGTGCGCGAACCCCGGCCGCCGCATCACATCGTGTTTTCGCGCACAGGTTGCGCTCCTGCAGATTGCCATAGCCCCCGAGGTGTTTCGCCGGACCGGGGACGGGGTCGCCGAACACGATGCCGCGGATGCACGGTCCGGATGGCGTCCCGGTGAAGACGACGGCAGCCGCCCGGTTACACTTGCCGGCATCACGTACGGGAGCATCCGCATGAGCCATCTCGCCGGTATCCGCGGCTTCCGGGCCGACCAGCTGTGGCAACCCGGCGGCTGGCAGGCCGGGGGCACGTTTGGCGTGGGCGCCGACGGACGGCTGCTCGCGGCCGTGGCCGCGCCAGCCGAATCGCTGGGTGCCTGGGTGCTGCCGGGCATGCCCAACCTGCACTCGCATGCGTTCCAGCGCGCGATGGCCGGGCTGGCCGAGCGCCGGGGGCGTATCTCTGCGCCGGTCCCGGGCCGCACGGCCCAGCAAACCGACGACAACTTCTGGAGCTGGCGCGAGACCATGTACGCGTTCGCCGCCGCGATCGGCCCGGACGAACTCAAGGCGATCGCCGCCCAGCTCTACGTGGAAATGCTCAAGGCCGGCTACACCCAGGTGTGCGAGTTCCACTACCTGCACCACCAGCCGGACGGCACGCCGTACGCGCAGCCGGAGGCGATGTCGCTGGCGCTGATCGCGGCGGCGCGCGAAGCCGGCATCGCGCTGACCCTGCTGCCGGTGCTGTACATCAGCGGCGGCTTCGATGGCCGGGCGTTGACCCCGCGGCAGCGCCGCTTCGGCCACGACGTGGACGGCTATCTGCGCCTGCTGGAGTCGCTGCGCCGGCACGAGGGCGACGATCTGCGCGTCGGCATCGCGCTGCATTCGCTGCGGGCGGTGCCGGAGCAGGCGCTGCGCGAGGTGCTGGCCGGCGACGCGGCGGGGAATTGCCCGATCCACATCCATGTCGCCGAACAGATCGGCGAAGTGCAGGATTGCCTCGCCACGCGCGGCGCGCGGCCGGTGGAGTGGCTGTTCGCCCAAGCCGAGGTCGACCGGCGCTGGTGCCTGGTGCACGCCACCCACCTGACCGCCGAGGAGACCGCGCAGCTCGCGCGCAGCGGTGCGGTGGCCGGCTTGTGCCCGACCACCGAGGCGAACCTCGGCGACGGGCTGTTCCCGCTGGCGGACTACCTCGATGCCGGCGGCGCGCTGGGCATCGGTTCGGATTCGCACATCTCGATCTCGCCGGTGGAGGAGCTGCGCTGGCTGGAATACGGCCAGCGGCTGCAGACCCGCCATCGCAACGTCGCCGCCCGCGCGCCGGATGCCAGCGTGGGCGAGACGCTGTGGCGCGCCGCGCTGCGCGGCGGCGCACAGGCCAGCGGCATGCCCGTCGGCGAAGTGCGTGCCGGCGCGCGCGCCGACCTGATCGTGCTGGACGAAACCTCGCCGCTGCTGGTCGCGCGCGATGCGCGCTCGCTGCTGGACAGCTTCCTGTTCGCCGGCAACACGCCGCTGGTGCGCGACGTGCTGTGCGGCGGACGCTGGGTGGTGCGCGATTTCCGGCACCACGACGAGGCGCGCATCGCCGCACGCTATCGGCAGACGGTGCAGCGGCTCGCCGTAGGCGCCTGAACGGGCGGCGCGCTGTTCAGGCCCCCGCCGTGGCGCCTGACTCGCGCCTTTGCGCAGGTCCTCCGATGCGCGCGAACGCTCTCGCTGCGATGGGACTGGCACTGTGCTCGGCACTGTTCTTCGCGCTCAACTACGTACTCAACCGCAGCCTGGTGGTGGGCACTGGGCGTGGGCGGTGATCCTGCGTTACCTGGTCACCTTGCCGTTGCTGACTAATGGTGCTGCCGCTGCAGGGGGCTGGGCGATGCGCAGCGGGAGTGGCTGGTTCGCAAGGGCGAACAACACGGCTTCGCGCTACCGGAATCCGATACGCCCGATTACGTTCGATGCGATGCCGAGGCCAGAAGGTCGCGCGTATCACGATATCCGTGTCTCGCACGAGCAAATGCTCAGGGGAAGCCAGCACGGCGGTCATGCAATCCGGGTGTACTCGGTGCTGTTCGAAGGGCGGCTTGCCGCCACCGATGCCGTGCGATTCAGAAAGGCATTGGGGACGGGCATCGGCCACGGCAAAGTCATGGGGCTCGGATTGCTGTCCGTTGTGCCGTCTCCGCTGTAGCTTGCATCGCGCCAGCCCTGCCAGCCTGCTTCGCGTTCGGATAGCAGCAAGGCTTGAGTACTTACGCTGTGAAGGCGGAGAATCATGCCCGCAGCGACAAGGAACCATCACGTGTGAAAAGGAGCGAATCATGGAGTGGCGAGACCGCATTGTTTCCGACCCGGAAATTCTGGTGGGTAAACCCGTCATCAAAGGCACGCGCATTTCCGTCGAGCTCATCATCGGCTGGTTGGCCAATGGCTGGACGTTTGAGCAGCTGCTGGAGTCTTACCCGCACATCACCCGCGAAGACATTCTGGCGGCGTTGGCATTTGCGGCTGAGATGATGCAGGAAGAAAAGTACATCGCCCGCCACATGGCCGCTGCGTGAAACCGCTGCTGCTGGTCAATGAAAACTTTCCAGCACCCGCGCTCAAGCGATTACGGGCTGACGGTTTCGATGTTGTCGCCGTGACCGAGGAGATGCCTGGCGCGTCAGACCGGACGGTGCTCGAACGGGCCCACGAGCTTGGGCGTTGGTTGGTTACGTTCGACCGTGACTATGGCGAACTGGTGTTTCTCCACGAACTGCCGCCGCCACCTGCAATTGTTTACATCCGGCAGGAGCCGATCCCTCCCGATGCCCCTGCTGAATGACGGGCACGCCATCCGCGGAACGGACGCCACCAGTTCATGCACGAAGTCATCGCAGCGATCCGGAGGTCCTTGCTTGAAAACGGGCTGGTCGACCTGGTGTGGGGCGTCCCGCGGTTCAATCCCGGCCTTGTGCCGCTGCGGCTGCCCACGCCGGGGCGGTATCCGCGCGGTGCGGCGGGCGGGTGGCAGGCGAGCCGGGTCGGCCTGTTCGGGTTGCTGCCGGTGGTGATGGCCGTGGCCGGGGTCCGCCTGCTGCACGGCCAGCCGTCGTGACGGGCCGCGACGCAGCCGGCGATGGGGCGATGATCCGCCACGGCACGCCGCTGTTCCGTCGGGCCAACCTGGCGCTGTTCGCGGCGGGCATCGCCACATTCGGCCTGCTGTATTGCGTGCAGCCGCTGATGCCGCAGTTCAGCAGGGACTTCGGCGTGAGCGCGGCGACCAGCGCGTTGTCGCTGTCGCTGACCACCGGGGTGCTGGCGTTCGCGATGCTGTTTGCCGGGGCGGTGGCCGATGCGTGGGGGCGCAAGTCGGTGATGACGGTGTCGCTGCTGTCCTCGGCCGCGCTGATGCTGCTGGTCACGGTGACGCCGGGCTGGGCCAGCCTGCTGCTGCTGCGCACCCTGCTCGGCCTGACCCTGAGCGGCCTGCCGGCGGTGGCGATGACCTGGCTCAGCGAGGAGATGCACCCGGATTCGATCGGCCTGGGCATGGGCCTGTATATCAGCGGCAACGCGATCGGCGGCATGAGCGGGCGGCTGATCACCGGCGTGCTGGCCGACTTTTTCGACTGGCGGGTCGGCGTGGCCGTGGTGGCGCTGATCGGCCTGCTGTCGGGCCTGATGTTCTGGCGGTTGCTGCCGCCGTCGCGGCATTTCGTGCGCCGGCCGCTGCATGCCCGCGCGCTGCTCGGGCGTTTCGCCGGCGTGCTCCGCGATGCCGGCCTGCCGTGGATGTTCGCCGAGGGTTTCCTGCTGCTGGGCGCGTTCGTCACCGTCTACAACTACATCGGCTACCGCCTGCTGGCGCCGCCGTACGACCTCAGCCAGGCGGTGGTGGGGCTGATCTTCAGCGTGTACCTGATCGGCACGTTCAGTTCGGCGTGGATGGGGCACCTGGCCGGCCGGCTGGGTCGGCGCCGGGTGCTGTGGACCACCTTCGCGCTGATGCTGGCCGGGGTCGGCCTGTCGCTGTTCCAGCCGCTGTGGCTGGTGGTGGCCGGCATCGTGGCGATCACGTTCGGCTTCTTCGGCGGGCACTCGATCGTCAGCAGCTGGGTCGGCCGGCGCGCCGGCAGCGCCAAGGCGCAGGCCTCGTCGCTGTACCTGTTCACCTACTACATGGGGTCGAGCATCGCCGGTGCCGGCGGTGGGCTGTTCTACGCCGCCGACGGCTGGAACGGGCTGGCCATGTTCGTCGGCGCGCTGGTGCTGGCCGGGTTGCTGATCGCCTGGCGGCTGTCCCGGCTGCCGCCGCTGCCGGGGCCGCCGTCGCCGGGCACCGAGCCGCCGCTGCCGTGAGCGGGGACGCGCGTTGCGGTGCCGTGCCGCGTCTCAGCGCGCGGCCGGGCGCAGCATGTCCTTCACCCGGTCGAAATCGCCGTCGTTGGGCTGCGGCTTGAGGCCGAGCAGGCGGGTCATCAGCGGATACACGTCGACGTTGGGGAACTCCGGCACCACCGCGTGCCGGCGGAACCCCGGGCCGTGCGCCAGGAACAGCGCGCGCATCGACAGGGCGGCGTTGTCGTAGCCGTGTTCGCCGAGGACCGGCTTGCCGTGGTGGAGCATGGCGATGCGGTCGCTGACGATCAGCCAGCCGACCTGGGCCGAGCACACCAGCGGCGGCACGCGCGGGTTGTGGCCGTAATGCAGGCGTGCCGGGATCCGCGATTTCTTCCAGCAGGTCATGTGCGCGTGCGGCTTGAGCAGGGCGGCTTCCAGTTCGGCCGCGTGGCCCGCTGCCGGGATGATGCCGGCGATCGCCCCGGTCGACACCACGCGCGCATCGCGGGTGTCGATCAGCCGGTCGAGAACGATGCGCTGCTCCGGCGGCGTCGCGGCCATGCCGTGGTCGGCCAGCACGATCAGGTTGATCTTGTCGTACAGGCCGCGCTGCCTGAGGCCGGCGACCAGCCGCGCCAGCGCCGCGTCGACCCGGCGGATCGCGGCGTTCACCTCGGGCGAGTCGGGCCCGTGGAAGTGGCCGGCGGTGTCGACGCCCTCGAAATACAGCGTCAGGAAATCCGGCCGCTGTCCGCCCGGCAGGTCCAGCCAGTGCAGGATCGTGTCCACGCGGGCGTGGTACGGCATCTTGCCGTTGTAGGGCCGCCAGTGGTCGGGCCGGTAGCCGTGGATGCGCGCCTCCGAGCCGGGCCAGAACATCGTGGCCGTCTGCAGGCCCTGCTTGTCGGCGGTCACCCAGATCGGCTCCGCCTCGTTCCACCAGCGGCCGTCGCCGACCGCCTTGCGCAGGTCGAGCCGGAACGCGCCGAGCCTTGAATCGAACATCGAATTGGTGACGATGCCGTGATGGTCCGGGTACTCGCCGGTGACCAGCGTGTAGTGGTTCGGGAACGTCAGCGACGGAAACGCCGGCTCCATCGCCTGCGCCCGCACGCCCTCGTCGGCCAGCATGCGCAGGGTCGGGCTGATGCCGCGCTCGAGGTAGTCGGCGCGGAAGCCGTCGATCGAGATCAGCAGCAGCGGGGTGGTCGAGCGCGCCGCCGCGACGGCGACGGGGCGCCTCGGTGCCGTGGACCCGGCTGCATGGCCGGCGTTGAGGGCGAGCAACGTACCGCACAGCAGGCGGAACAGGGTTTTCATGCGCGACTCCGGACAGCGGTTGACCCGACGGCCGCATGATGATGCACCGGCATGACGGTTTGGCGAATCGCGGCGGCGCATGCCCGGCGGCCGGCTACCGATCGAACAGGTCGCCCGCCGGCAGCGCGTTTTCCAGCGTCAGCAGGAAATGCTTCGTCGGCAAGCCGCCGCCGAAGCCGGTGAGGCTACCGTCGGCGCCGATCACGCGGTGGCAGGGCAGCACGATCGGCAGCGGATTGCGGCCGTTCGCGGCGCCCACCGCGCGCATGGCCGCCGGCTTGCCGATCCGCCGCGCCAGCTCGCCGTAGCTGATCGTGGCGCCGTACGGAATCCGCCCCAGTTCCTGCCACACCGCAAGCTGGAACGGCGTGCCCAGCGGATGCAGCGGCAGCTCGAAGCGCCGGCGGGTTCCGGCGAAGTATTCCTCCAGCTGCCTGCGGGCGAACGCCAGCGCGGCGCTGGCGCGGATCCAGCCCGACTGCGCTACGTGCGGATGCCGCTCCTGCTCGAAGCGGATCTGGCGCAGGCCCTCGCGATCGGCGACCAGCAGCAGGCGGCCGACCGGCGAGGGCATCTCGTCGTAATGAATCGTGTCGTCCATCCTCAATCCCCCGCTCTCCCGTAGGAGCGCACCCTGTGCGCGAATGCTTGGCAGGAGCGGCTACGGATCTGGCACAGGCCCTCGCGATCGGCAACCAGCAGCAGGCGGCCG
>JAGWMU010000232.1 GCA_028873095.1 Pseudomonadota bacterium
CTGGCGGTGATGATGCTGTTCCAGTGGTACGCGATGTTCTGCTACTGGGAGTACATCACGGTGTCGCTGGCACGCACCCTGTACGGCAGCACCGACGCGGCCACGCCCGGCTTCGGCGAGGCGGTGCTGATCACCGGCCGCATCGGCGGTTTCTACAACTTCATCGCCTTCGCCGCCGCCATCGCGATGATGCCGCTGGCGCGGCGGATGGGGCCGCAGCGGCTGCATGCCGCCTGCCTGCTGACGGGCGGCGCCGGCCTGCTGGGCCTGCCGCTGATCCACGACCCGTGGCTGCTGTTCCTGCCGATGCTCGGCCTGGGCCTGAGCTGGGGCAGCATGATGGGCAACCCCTACGCGATGCTGGCCGGCAGCATCCCGGCCGATCGCGTCGGCGTCTACATGGGCATCTTCAACGGCTTCATCGTGCTGCCGATGCTGCTGCAGATCGTCACCATTCCCCTGCTGTATCACCGCGTGCTGGGCGACGACCCGGAGAACGTGATCCGGCTGGCCGGCCTGGGCCTGCTGATCGCCGCCTTGCTGACGCTGCGGGTGCGCAGCGCGGCCACCGGCTGAACCGCGCCGGGTCAGCGCACGCCGAAATCGCGGCTCACGCTCAGTTGCACGGAGCGCGCCGGCAACAGGTAATACTGCCCGGTGCCCAGCTCGCTGGCCGCGGCCGCATCGCGCCGGTCGCCGAGGTTGTGGCCGTCAAGACGCAACTCCCAGGCGCCATGGCGGTAGCCGATGCCGGCGTCGAAGCTGGTGTAGCCGCCGGCCCTCGCGCTGTTGCGCCGGTCGAGGAAATCGGCGCCGCTGTAGTCGGCCACCGCATACGCGGAGAAGCCTGCGCGCGGCGCATAGGTGATTCCCGCACTGGCCAGATGCCGCGGCGACAGCTCCAGGAATCTGCCCTGCAGTTGCACCGGCGTGCCGCCCACCAGCTGCACGCCATGGCCGAACCGGGCATCGTGCCAGGCATAGGTGGCCACCACGGCCAGCGCATCGCTGAACTTGAAACGGCCGTCCAGTTCGACACCCTTGAAATGCTCGGTGCCGGCGTTGACCAGGCCGGGCAGCCCGTTCACCGCCTGGGTCACCACCAGGTGGCGGAAATCCATGTCGAACACCGACGCGTCCCAGCTGAGCCGGCCATTCAAGTGCCGGCCCTTGAGGCCCAGTTCGCTGCTGCTGGCGGTTTCCGGCTGCAGGATGCCGCCTTCGGACTCCGGTCCGAAATCGATCACCGCCGGCTTGAACATCTCGCGGTGGTTCGCATACGCGGTCACCGCGTCGCGGCCGGCCGCCCATAGCCGGTAGCTGCTGCCGAGCGTGGCGGACCAGCGGTTGCCCAGGCGTCGCTGCGAGCCGTTCTGGTCCTGGATCGGCAGCGGACCGCTGTTGTCGATGTGGCTGGCGGCGCGCACCTCGTCGGTGCGGTTGAAACGCACGCCGGCCTCGACGTGCCAGGCATCGCTCAACGCGTCGTCGAACTCGCCATACACGCCGAGGAAATTGCGCCGGTCGGCCACCCGGGTGAACTCGTCGATGTGGCGCGTGCGCCAGTCCGGCGCGTTGCTGCCGTCGGGCAGCACCGCGTACTCGAAATTCGCGCTGTGCTGGGCGCCGTTGCCGTACAGATCGTCGAACCCCCAGACCAGATTCGCCTGCCCGGACAACGCGGTGGCGACATGGCTGTCGAAATACACGTCGGTCTTGCGCACGTACTGCTGGAAGCCATCGGCGTTGTGCGTCACCCCATCGGCCGCGAAATCCGGGCGCAGATAGCCCCGCACGTTGCTGTCGTCGGTGACGGCGACGGCGAGTTTCGTGCTCCATTCGCCGAGCCCGGTCGGCCGTGCGTAACCCAGCGCGAGCTGCGAGCGGTTTTCGTCGTTCCTGGCGCCGCGCGGGTTGTCGTTGGCGTCCAGCGGCACGCGCGGCGAAAGCCGGCCGTTCTCGACCGGATGCGGACTGCCCGGTTGCTGCCTGAGCACCGTGGCGTCGAAGTCGAGGCTGAACCGGCCGCCGCCGATGTCCGCGGCGCCGCGGTACAGCAGATGCCTGCGATCGAAACCGGTCCGGTCGCCGGCGAGCCCGCGCCGCTCGCCGTCGAGCAGCAGCGATTGACGCCATGCGGCGCCGGCATCGGACAGCGGCAAGGCCAGCGAAACCTTCGCGCTGCCGCGGCTGCCGACGCCCAGCTCGACGCGCGCCGGCCCCTCGCCCGCCGGATAGTGGATGACGTGGATGACGCCGACGAAACTCGTGGCGCCGTAATTGACCGGCGCGGCCCCCTTCAACACCTCGATGCGCTCGACATTGGCCAGATCGAGACTGGCCAGCGCCGGCGTGAAGGCCCCGCCCGCCGGCACGCCATCGACCACCAGCAGGAAGGCATCGAATTCGCGCAACCCCCACAGCGCAGGAACCGCCGAAGCCGGCCCGCCGTCGCCGCCGGGCGCGATGGATACGCCGGCGACCTGCGACAGCGCGGTCCGCAGGTCGTCGGCGCCGCGTGCGCGCAGTTCGTCGCCGCTGACCACGGTGACCGCGGCGGCGGCATCGTCCAGCGCGACGGGAATCTTCGACGTCGTCACCTCGACCGGTGCCAGCGTGACCTGGTCGGTGGCGATGGCGGCCATCGGCAACGCGGCCAGCATGAACGGCAACATCCTCGCCCACCGGCTCGATGTATGCGGATACGGCATCGAAGGGTTCTCCCCTGCATCCAAGGAAATGCCACGGCGTGAAAGTGGGCTCGCCGGCAGCCGGCCGGATTCCGGCCGTCCGGACTGCCGGGGCCATGCAGCCACGGCGGCGATGCCCGGATGATCCGGCAAGCAGCGGCGGGTGGCCCATGCCATCCGGCCGGCTTGCACCTGATCGACGGGAGGTATAGGGCAGCACGCCCGGAGAGAAAATTCCGCGCCGGTCGCAGCATGTCTTCCCTGCACGGGCCTGCGGCCGGCCCGGAGCCGCCGCCGGCGCAAGGCCGGCGGCG
>JAGWMU010000055.1 GCA_028873095.1 Pseudomonadota bacterium
TCGACCGCATGACGATAGGCATCAAGAATCGTCTCGCGCCCGGCCAGCGCCGACACCAGCATCAGCAAGGTCGATTGCGGCAGGTGGAAGTTGGTGAGCAGGCCGTCGATGCTGCTGAAGCGGTAGCCCGGAAAGATGAAGATCTGCGTTTCGCCGGCGAAGGGGTGCAGCACGCCGTCCTTGCTGGCGCTTTCCAGCGCCCGCACCACGGTGGTGCCGACCGCGATCACGCGCCCGCCGGCGGCGCGGGTGCGGCGGATCTGCTCGACCAGGCTGGCGCCGACATTCAGCCATTCGCTGTGCATCCGGTGGTCCTTGAGATCGTCCGTCCGCACCGGCTGGAACGTCCCTGCGCCGACATGCAGCGTGACGTAACCGAAATGGACCCCGCGACCGCGCAGTTCGGCCAGCATCGTCTCGTCGAAATGCAGGCCGGCGGTGGGCGCGGCGACCGCGCCGGGCTCGCGCGCGAACACGGTCTGGTAACGCTCCACGTCGCCGGCGTCGGCGTGCCGCCCGATGTAGGGCGGCAACGGCATCTCGCCGAGCTTCAGCAGCAGTTTCTCCAGCGGCTCGGGGGCCTCGAAGCGCAGGCGGAAGAACCCTTCGTCGCGCCCCAGCACCAGCGCATGGCTGCCATCGGCCAGCTCGATCCGCGCGCCTTCCTTCGGCTTCTTGCTGACCCCGAGCTGCACCGTCGCCTCGTGCGCGCCGGTGACCCGCTCGATCAGGATCTCCACCGCGCCGCCGCTTTCCTTGCGCCCGTGCAGCCGCGCCGGCAGCACCCGGGTGTCGTTGAACACCAGCAGGTCGCCCGCCCGCAGGAAATCCGGCAACTCGCGGAACAGCCGATCCTGCAGCGCATGCGTGGCCCCGTCCAGCAACAGCATCCGGCTGGCCGAGCGCTCGGCCAGCGGCACCTGCGCGATCAGTTCGGGCGGCAGTTCAAAATCGAAATCGGATTTCTTCAAGAGCGCATCGGCCGGCAAGCGGGAACACGGCATTATCCCGCAGCGGCGCGGTCGTGGGGCAATCGCTACAGCCAGCCCTTCTGCCGGGCCAGCCGATACGCCTCGATGCGGTTGCCGACGCCGAGCTTGCCGATCGCCTCGGACAGGTAGTTGCGCACGGTGCCGTGCGAGAGGTTCAGCTGCGTGGCGATGTCGCCGGCGGACTGGCCCTCCCCGGCCAGCCGCAGCACCTGGCGTTCGCGGTCGTTCAGCGGATCGGCCTGCGACCACGCCTCCAGCGCCAGCTGCGGATCGATGGCACGGCCGCCGCGGTGGACCGTGCGCAGGGCCTCGGCAAGGTTTTCGGCCGGCGCGTCCTTCAGCAGGTAGCCGGACACGCCGGCATCCAGCGCGCGGCGCAGGAAACCGGGCCGCGCGAACGTGGTGACGATGATCACCTTGATCGGCAACTCCTGCCGCCGGATGCGCTGCGCCAGCTCCAGCCCGGTGAGGCCGGGCATCTCGATGTCGGTGACCAGCACGTCGGGTTTCAGCCGCTGCAATTCGCGCCACGCCGCCTCGCCGTCGGCGGCCGAGCCGAGCACCTCGATGTCCGGCTCCAGCCCCAGCAGCGCCGACAGCGCGCCGCGCACCATCGCCTGATCTTCGGCCAGCAGTACGCGAATCATGACCGCCGCCCTTGCGCCCGCGGAGAAATTGCCGGGCGCTCCGGCGCCGTGTCCGTCCGTCGGATGGAAGCGGGCATCCGGTTCATGCGACCGAGTGCCCGGAAACCGGGGGTGCGAGCGCCCCGTCCACCGCCACGCCTGACGACCGCACCAGACGCATGAGCGGCACCGGCGCGACGATCTCCAATCGCGTGCCGCCGCCCGGCGGCGATTCGACGCTCAGCGTGCCGCCCAGCACCCGCACCCGTTCGCGCATGCCGCACAGCCCGTTGCCTTCGCCGTGGATGCCGCCGCGGCCGTTGTCGCTGATCCGCAGGCGCACCGAGGCGGGCGCGCGATCCATCTCGATCCGCGCCTGCGTGGCGTCGGCGTGCCGCGCGATGTTGGTGACCGCCTCGCGCAGGACCAACGACAGGCCGCGCTCGATGTCTTCCGGCAGGTCGGCGGGCGGATGGCCGTAGTCGCAATGCACCCGCGACGACTCCAGCAGCAGCCGCGCCGAGGCCAGCTCGGCCGCCAGATCGGCGGCGCGGATGCCGCTGACGGCGCTGCGCACTTCGGCCAGCGCATGCCGCGCCACCTTCTCCGCTTCCTCCACTTCGCGCCTGGCGCCTTCGCTGTCGCGGTCGCGGTCGAACAGCTTGCGCGACAGTTCCAGCTTCAGCGTGATCAGGGACAGCGTATGGCCGAGCAGGTCATGCAGGTCGCGGCCGATCCGCTCGCGCTCGGCGAGCGCCGCCAGGCGACGCACCTCGTCGTGCGACAACTGCAGCTCGGCGTTCCTCTGTTCGTTCGCGCGTTCGGCGTGGATGATCACGCCGATAATGAAGGTAGTGACCGGGATCGAGACCCACATCTGCCACGAGTAGCCGAGCGCGAGCGCTTCCGCGACCATCGCCGCGTTCAGGCCTGCCAGCAGCAGCATGTAGCGCGGCAGCCCTAACCGCTGGCTGCCCAGCATCACGCAGCCGTAGATGAAATAGCTCAGGCCGCTCGGGTACCACGGCAGCAGCAGCAGCGCCATCGCCACCAGTGCCAGCGCGTACCGGCGCACATGGCGCCGCGAAGCCAGGCAGCACTTCGCATACAACGCGACGAACAGCGGGTAGGTGATCAGGGTGAGGATGGCCCAGCGCCAGCTGTAGCCGCCGAAGAGCGGCGTGATGAACACCCACGCCGACCACAACAGGTGGATCGCATCGGTCCAGGGCGACTTGAGCCGGCGCACGGTGCAGGCCACCAGGGAATCCGGCGCCGGCGTGAAGAAATCGGCGATGCGTCGATGCATGAACCTGAACCTGCTTGAGCTCGTGTCGGTTTGCATCCTACTTCAACCGTAGCGGCGCAGCCGGCGCGCGGCCAGCGACAGGAACGCCAGGGCAAAACCGGCCAGGACCAGCGCATGCGGCCAGGGCGCCGCGTGGTTGTTCATGCCCACCGCCGCCAGGGTCAGCTGGTTCAGGTGATAGCTGGGCCAGATCGGCGCGAACTTGCGCAGTACCTGCGGCAGCATCGGCAACGGCAGCCACAGGCCGGACAGGAAGGCCATCGGAAGATAGACCAGGTTGAGCAGGCCCGGCGCACCCTGGCCCTTGATCAGGGTGCCGACGAACATGCCCAGCGCGCAGAACGGCAGCACACCCAGCGCGCCGACGGCCAGCATGGCGGCGATCTGGCCCCGGCTCAGCGCCACGTGGGCCAGAAACGCGCCGATCAGCAGCAGCAATACCGTGACGACGGTGGCCGCGATCATCGCCATCGCCATCTTGCCCAGCAGGTAGGCGCCAGGCGGCATCGGCAATGCGCGCTTGAGCGTCAGCAGGCCGCCGTCGCGCTCGATCGCCAGCGACACGCCAAAGCCGAACAGCCCCGGCCCGATGATCCCGAACGCGCTGTAGCTGGCCAGCAGGTAGCGCGCGGCTTGCGCGTTGCCGTGATTGATCAGCACGCCGAACATCAGATAGAACACGGTCGAGAACAGCGTCATCGGCAGGATGAAAGCCGGCGCCCGCAGGTAGCGCAGGCACTCGCTGCGCGCCTCGGCCAGGTAGGCACCGAACAGCCGGCGACGGGACATCGCCCCGGATGGGACGGCGGTCGGCCGGGCCCGGTTCAAGACAGCGTCTGTGCTCATGCGCGTGCCCTCAGGCGATGATGGAACATGGACCACAACTGATACGAGGCCCCCAGCAACAGCGACCCGACTGCCGTCCGCGGACCGACCGCGCCATGGGCGAGCATGTGCCGAAAGCCCCCCGAAGACATCGTCGATCCCCAGCCGGCAAGCACCATGCAAGCCGCAATCAGTACGGCATTGAGCACTATCGCATTGCGCGCCGTGATGCTGCGCGACAGCTCGGGGCGATAGCGACGATGCCAGGCCGGAAAACCGCCCGGCCAGACCAACGCCTCCCCGACATGGTGCAGGCCGGCAAACAGCGGCAGCAGGAATACCGGCGTGCCCATCAGGCCGCCTCGCGCTGCGGGGCGGCCGATTCCGCCTCGGTTTCGCGGGTCAGTTCGGTGAACGCCTCGGCCAGGCCGGCACGCTGCACTTCCAGTTCGGCGAGTTGCGGATCGGCCTCGAGCAGACGCCGCACCACCGCCTCGGCATCGGCGGTGGTGACATGCAGGCGTCCGTTCCGCAGCGAGGCCTCGCTGACGCCCGGCCATGCGCGCACCGCTTCGGTGGACAACGAACTCGCGCAGCGAATCCGCTTGCGATCGACTCGCGCACGCAAGGCGTCGACCGTGCCTTCGTGGATCGCCCGGCCGTGCGCCATCACGCAGACGCGGTCGGCCAGCGCCTCGGCCTCTTCCAGGTAGTGCGTGGTCAGCAGCACCGAGCAACCCTCGGCGAGCAATTGGCGGATCGCCGCCCACAGCTTCTGCCGGGCCTCGACATCCATGCCCACGGTGGGCTCATCCAGGAACAGCAGCTCGGGGCGGCCGCACAGCGCCAGCGCGAACTGCACGCGCCGCTGCTGGCCGCCGGAAAGCCTGGCGTAGGGCCGCCGGAGCAGGTCGCCGACCCCGGCCATCCCGGCGCTCTCGGCCAGGCCGCGCGGCGCCGGATAATAGCTGGCGGTCAGCCGCAGCAGTTCGCCCACCCGCAGCGTCGGCGGCAGCTCGGCGTTCTGCAGCATCACGCCGATGCGCCGGCGTGCCTCGATCCGCTGCGGATCCTGCCCGAACAGCTCGACCGTACCGGCGTCGGCACGCATCAATCCCAGCAGCAGGCCGATCGCGGTGCTCTTGCCGGCCCCATTGGGTCCGAGCAGCGCCACCAGCTCGCCGCGGCGCAAGGCCAGGTCGAAACCGTCCAGCGCGGCGAGCGGGCCGTAGCGTTTCACCGCGCCGGCAAGGCGGGCAACTGTGTCGAATCGATCGGTCATGACGGGGCTCCTGGTGTCCGCCAGCGTAGGCAGACCGGCAGCCTGCAACCACCCGCCAGCGTCAGCGATCGCGGGTGACAGGCGTCATGCGGGGTACCGGCGCCTCCCATCGGCGCGCTATGCTAGGCGGATATTGATGCGCGTACCGGCCATTGCCGGTGCCGCGCACTCTCTGGGGTGCGTCGCCCCGGAACTCGCCAAGCAAGGCGAACTTGATGCGATGACGCGCATATGAAAAACCACCGGCCTGCTTTGCGTTGGGAGCAAGGCGCCGGTGGCTTGGAGGAGGAAACCATGAGTGTGATCGAGCAGCTGCGCGAATTGCGGAACTTCGGCGGCAAACCCCGTACCACCGGCCTGGACGATGCCAGCATCGAGCGCATGGCCGCCGTTGACGCCATGCTGGGCCAGGCGATCGCCGAGGCGGTCGCCCGCCATCGCGAGCTGCGCGCGGAGATGGCGGAGTTCCTGCAGTTGGACGAAGCCGCGCAACTCGCCCAGGCGCAGGCCGGTTTCGTCAATTTCTATCCGGACGATGCGATCAATCCCTACCTGCCGGCCGCCGCGCGCGGTCCGTGGATCGTCACCCTGAAGGGCGCCGTGGTCCACGACAACGGCGGCTACGGCATGCTCGGCTTCGGCCACAACGAGCCGGCGATCCTCGCCGCGCTCGCCCGCCCGCAGGTGATGGCGAACGTGATGTCGCCCAGCGTGTCGCAGTTGCGCTTCGCCCGCGCCTTGAACAAGGAGCTGGGCCGTACCCGCGGCGGCAGCCCGTACGCGCGCTACCTGTGCCTGAACTCCGGCTCCGAGTCGGTTTCGCTGGCCTGCCGCATCGCCGACGTCAATGCCAAGCTGGTGACCGATGCCGACGGCCGTTACGCCGGCCGCACGATCAAGCGCCTCGCGGTCAAGGGCGCGTTCCACGGCCGCACCGACAAGCCGGCGCTGTATTCCGACTCCAGCCGCAAGACCTACCGCCAGCACCTGGCCAGCTACCGGCACGAGGACAGCCTGATCACGGTGGCGCCGTACGACGTGGCGCAACTGGAAGCCGCCTTCGCCGATGCCGACCAGCACGGCTGGTTCATCGAGGCGATGTTCCTGGAACCGGTGATGGGCGAAGGCGACCCCGGCCGCGCGGTCACGCCGGCGTTCTACGCGGCGGCCCGCGCGCTGACCGAAGCCCACGGCACGCTGCTGCTGGTCGACTCGATCCAGGCCGGCCTGCGCGCGCACGGCGTGCTGTCGATCACCGACTACCCGGGCTTCGAGAAACTCCCGGCGCCGGACATGGAGACGTTCTCCAAGGCGCTCAACGCCGGCCAGTACCCGCTGTCGGTGCTGGCGGTCAGCGAGCGCACCGCCGGCCTGTACCGCAAGGGCATCTACGGCAACACCATGACCACCAATCCGCGCGCGCTGGACGTGGCGCTGGCCACGCTCGACCAGTTGAGCGATGCCGTGCGCGACAATATCCGCGAACGCGGCAAGGAGTTCGTCGACAAGCTCAACGCGCTGAAGAACGAACTGGGTGGCCTGATCACCAAGGTGCAGGGCACCGGCCTGCTGTTCTCCTGCGAGCTGGCGCCGGAATACAAATGCTACGGCGCCGGTTCCACCGAGGAATACCTGCGCGAGCGCGGTATCGGCGTGATCCACGGCGGCACCAACTCGCTGCGCTTCACCCCGCATTTCAACGTCACCAGCGCCGAGGTGGACCTGATCGTGGCCAACGTGCGCAAGGCACTGCTGGAAGGCCCGCGCAAGGCCGAGGCCGAGGCCGCCTAGACTCCCGGCTCCTACGTCGGCTGCGGCGCCGCTTGACGCGTCGCCGCAGCAAAGTACTGCCCGCATGTCAGGTTTCGCCCACTCCCGCGACGCCTGACGGCCTGCCTAGACTGGCACGGCCGGTACGTGCCGGTCATTCAGGGAGGATCCCACGATGTCGTTCTCACTACGCCTGCTCGCGCTCGGTACCGCCTTGGCCATCGCCGGCGCCGCCACCGCGGCGGCCCCGCAAACCGGCGCGGCACCCCCCGCGGCAAAGGCGCGCACCACGCAGCAGCAGCGCATGGTGGACTGCAACCAGCAGGCCAAGGGCAAGAAGAAGGATGAACGCAGGGCCTTCATGAGCTCCTGCCTCAAGGGCAAGGGCGCCGCCGCACCGTCGGCGCGGCAGGCCCAGCACAAGCAGATGAAAAGCTGCAACGCCGACGCCAGGACCAGGGAACTCAAGGGCGCCGAGCGCAAGAGCTTCCTGAACGATTGCCTGAAGGGCGCCGCCGCCCAGTAAGCCCCGGTGCCGGCCCCGCGCACGCATGCCTGCGCGTGCGTGCGCGGGGCCGCTTCGCTAAGCTCCCGACTGTCCTCACGCCGCGCATCATCGAAGGCAGTCCACCATGAAGATCGCCGAAGTCGGCCATCCGCTGATCCAGCACAAGCTTGGCCTGATGCGCCGTGCCGGGGTCAGCACCAAGGAATTCCGCGAGCTGGCCGCCGAGATCGCCGCGCTGCTCGCCTATGAAGCCACCAGGGACCTGGAAACCGCGATCCAGCGCATCGACGGCTGGGCCGGCCCGCTCGAGGTGCGGCAGATCGAGGGCAAGAACATCACCATCGTGCCGATCCTGCGCGCCGGGATGGGCATGCTGCCCGGGGTGCTCGGCATGATCCCGTCGGCCAAGGTCGGCGTGATCGGCGTGCAACGCGACGAGCGGACCCTGCGGCCGGTTCTCTACTACGAAAAACTCGGCGACCGCATGGACGAACGCATCGCCCTGATCGTCGATCCGATGCTGGCCACGGCCGGCACCCTGATCGCCGCGGTCGACATGCTCAAGGCGGCCGGCTGCAAACGCATCAAGGGGCTGTTCCTGATCGCCGCGCCGGAAGGCCTCCAGCGTGTCGAGGCGGCGCACCCCGATATCGAGATCTACACCGCGGCCATCGACCAGCGACTCAACGAGAACGGCTACATCCTGCCCGGGCTCGGCGACGCCGGCGACAAGATCTTCGGGTCGGGCTAGCGCCCGCCTCAGCGGCGAAAGCGATCGGTCGCTTCCAGCAGTTCATGCATGATGCCCGGCTCGAAGGCCGAGTGCCCGGCGTCCTGCACGATGCGCAGATCGGCCTCGGGCCAGGCGCGATGCAGGTCCCATGCGCTGCGCATCGGGCAGACCACGTCGTAGCGGCCCTGCACGATCACCGCCGGGATGTTGCGCATGCGGTCGACGTTGCGCAACAGCTGGTCGTCGTGCGTGAAGAAACCGCCGTTGATGAAGTAATGGCACTCGATGCGGGCAAACGCCAGCGCGAACTCGTCCTCGCCGCTGGAAGCGATATGCGAGGGATCCTGCCACAGGAAACTGGTGGCGCCCTCCCATACCGACCAGGCCCGCGCGGCGGCGATGCGGGTCGCCGGGTCGTCGCTGGTCAGGCGCCGGTGATAGGCACTGATCAGGTCGCCGTGCTCGGCCTGCGGGATCTCGCCGAGGTAGGTTTCCCATGCGTCCGGATACAGCGCGTCGCAACCCTGCTGATAGAACCACTCCAGCTCCCGGCGCCGCAGCATGAAGATGCCGCGCAGCACCAGCTCGGTGACCTTGTCCGGGTGCGTCTGCGCATACGCCAGCGCCAGCGTGGAGCCCCAGGAACCGCCGAAGACCTGCCAGCGATCGATCGCCAGGTGCTCGCGCAGCCGCTCGATGTCGGCGACCAGGTCCCAGGTGGTGTTGTCGGTCAGTTCCGCATGCGGGGTCGACTTGCCGCAACCGCGCTGGTCGAACAGCACGATGCGGTAGCTGGCCGGATCGAAAAAGCGCCGGCACTTCGCATTGGTGCCGCCGCCCGGGCCGCCATGCAGGAACACCACCGGCTTGCCACGCGGGTTGCCGCTCTGCTCGTAGTACAGCGTGTGCAGCGCCGACACCTCGAGGAACCCGCTGTCGAAGGGTTCGATCTCGGGATACAGTGAACGCAGTTGTGCCGGCATGGCAGTTCCTCGAAGCAAACGGACCAGCGCGCAAGGCTAGCAGACTGCCCGACTCCGGTGGTCGGGCCGAGGCATGCGAGCGCCGTGCGGCCCGCGCTCAGTCGCGCACGA
The DNA here is from genome assembly GCA_028873095.1 of Pseudomonadota bacterium. GTDB lineage: Bacteria > Pseudomonadota > Gammaproteobacteria > Xanthomonadales > Rhodanobacteraceae > Rhodanobacter. Next base: position 9,140 of record JAGWMU010000055.1, read on the forward strand.
ACAGCTTGCCCGGATTGAGGATGCCGTTCGGGTCGAACACCTGGCGCACACCGCGCATCAGCGCGATCTCCGCCGCGCCGCGGGTGCTGTCCAGGTACGCCCGCTTGACCAGCCCGATGCCGTGTTCGGCCGAGATGCTGCCGCCGTGGCGCTGCAGGGTATCCGCCAGCAGCCGGGTGACGTGTTCGCACTGGGCGATGAAGGCCTGCTCGGCCAGATCGTCCGGCCGCAGCACGTTGATGTGCAGGTTGCCGTCGCCGATGTGGCCGAACCACACCACTTCCGTCTGCGGGTATTCGCGCGCCAGCAGCGCCTGCATCTCGTGCAGGAACGCCGGCACCAGGCTCACCCGCACCGACACGTCGTTCTTGTACGGCCGGCGCGGCGCCAGGCTCTCGGTGATGCCTTCGCGCAGCCGCCACAGCGCGGCAGCCTGCGCCTCGCTCTGGGCGATCGCGCCGTCGCTGACCCAGCCCTGTTCCAGCGCATGCTCGAAGGCGGCCAGGGCGGCTTCCCGCGCGCCCTCGTCGGCGGCATCGAACTCGGTGACCACGTAGTACGGATAGTCGCCGTCGATGGCCCGCTGCGCACCGTGCGCCAGCACGTTCTGCAGCGCCCGGTCGGTGAAGAACTCGAACGCCTGCAGCGCAAGGCGGGCGCGAAACAGCGCGAACACCCGCATCAGCGCGTCCATGTCCGGCAGCGCCAGCAGCATGACCTGCGACGGCGGCGGCGGATCGGCGAGCTTCAGGGTCGCCTCGACCACGATGCCGAGCGTGCCCTCCGAGCCGATCATCAGCTGGCGCAGATCGTAGCCGCTGGAGTTCTTGACCAGCGCGCGATTGAGTTCGAGCAGTTCGCCGTTGCCGGCAACCACCTTCAGCGCCGCCACCCATTCCCGCGTGTTGCCGTAGCGGATCACCCGGATGCCGCCGGCGTTGGTGGCGATGTTGCCGCCGATCGAACAGGAGCCGCGCGCGGCGAAATCGACCGGATAAGCCAGCCCGTGTCCGCGCGCCGCTTCGTGCACCGCCTGCAGCGTGATTCCGGCCTGCACGGTCAGGGTGCGGTCGACCGCATCGAAATCCAGCACGCGGTTCATCCGCTCCAGACTGAGCACCAGCTCGCCGCCGGCCGCCACGGCCCCTCCCGACAGGCCGGTGCGGCCGCCCGACGGCACGATCGCCAGCTGCCGCCGATTGGCCCAGCGCACGATCGCGAGCACTTCGTCGACGCTGGTCGGCAAGGCGATCGCCAGCGGCGCCGGCGTCCAGCGCCGCGTCCAGTCGCGGCCGTAATGCTCCAGATCGCCCGGCTCGGTCAGCAGGCGCAGCTCGGGCAGGCATCGGGTCAATTCGATGAGGGGTGCATCGGACATGTCGGGTTCCTGGCGCCTGTCGGGCCGTTGGTGGTCGGGGCGAGAATTCGGCCTCCGCGCAGCCTGCCAGTCTCACCGGGCCGCGTCCAGTGCTGCGGTGCCGCAAATTGTCTTCGGCTCTGGCATAGTAGGCACCTCCTTCCCCCTGTTCCCGGACGCCCGCATGCAAACCTCGTATCCCCGACAAGACATCAAGGTGCTGTTGCTGGAAGGCGTCAGCGCCAGCGCGGTCGAGAGTTTCCACCGCGCCGGCTACAGCCAGGTCGAACTGCACGCCAAGTCGCTGCCGGAGGACGAACTCAAGCGACGCATCGCCGATGCGCACATGATCGGCATCCGCTCGCGCACGCAGCTCACCCCGGACGTACTGGCGCAGGCCAAGCGGCTGATCGCGATCGGCTGTTTCTGCATCGGCACCAACCAGGTGGAACTGAACGCCGCCAGGAAACTCGGCATCCCGGTGTTCAACGCGCCCTACTCCAACACGCGCAGCGTCGCCGAGCTGGTGATTGCCGAGGCGATCATGCTGTTGCGCGGCATTCCGCAGAAGAATGCGCTGTGCCATCGCGGCGGCTGGACCAAGTCGGCCAGCGGCAGCTACGAGACGCGCGACAAGGTGCTGGGCATCGTCGGCTACGGCCACATCGGCACCCAGGTCGGCGTGCTGGCCGAAAGCCTCGGCATGCGGGTGATCTTCCACGACATCGAGGCGAAGCTTTCGCTGGGCAACGCGCGATCGGTTTCCGGGCTGGACGAGCTGCTCGAACGCGCCGACGTGGTCACCCTGCACGTGCCGGAAACGCCCGCCACCCACATGATGATCCGGGCCGAGCATCTCGCGCGCATGCGCAAGGGCGCGATGCTGATCAACGCCTCGCGCGGCAGCGTGGTGGACATCGACGCACTGGCCGCGGCGCTGCGCGAAGGCCACCTGGCCGGTGCGGCCGTGGACGTCTTCCCGCTCGAGCCGAAAGGCAACGACGACGCCTTCGTCTCGCCGCTGATCGGCATGGACAACGTCATCCTCACGCCGCACATCGGCGGCAGCACCCTGGAGGCGCAGGAAAACATCGGGATCGAGGTCGCCAGCAAGCTGATCCGCTACAGCGACAACGGCTCCACCCTGTCGGCGGTGAACTTCCCCGAAGTCGCCCTGCCCGAACACCCGAACAGCCGCCGCCTGCTGCACATCCACCGCAACGTTCCGGGCATGCTGTCGCGCATCAACGAGCTGTTCTCGTCGGGCAACGTCAACATCGACGCGCAGTTCCTGCAGACCGATGCCGAGGTCGGCTACGTGGTGATCGACGTCACCGCCGATGCGGTTCAGGCCACCGCATTGAAAGAGGCGCTGGCGGCCATCCCCGGCACCCTGCGCAGCCGCGTGCTGTACTGAGCGGCGGCCAACGCCTCGTGCGGGCGTGCCGCGGTCAAGCCGCGATCCTGCGCCAGCACGCGAACACCCCGACCAGCATGACCGTTCCGGTCAGCACGGCAAGCACGAAGCGATAGTCCGGGTGCGGGATGATCATCGGCAGCAGGCCGACCGCGAGCGCCGGCGGCGCGTGCAGATCGAGCGCGCGCAAAATCAGCACGCTGCCCAGCATGCTGAGCATCGTTCCGGCGATGCCCGCCCCGAACAGCGCGACAAGCAGCACGCCCAGCGCCGCGCTCGCGGTACAGGCCAGCGGCAGATGCCATGCCCGCCTGGCCCAGGGGCAGACCGCGGGATGGGCAAACATTTCGAAGGCGATCACCACCAGCGGCGGAAACAGCACGAAGCGCATGCCCGTCCACTGCGCAATGCCCGCCAGCAGAACCAGCAGCACCAGAAACGGCGACACCCAGCCCAGGTAAAACGGCGCGACCTCCATCGTGTCGTCGACCCGGTCGCGCACGGCATCGGGCGGCACCGGCAACCGCGCGGCCCGACGACGCACCACCACCGAAACGATGGCGAGCAGCCCGGTACCCAGGACGATCGAAGGCGGATACCACCAGCTGCGATAGCCCATCGTCAGCGGCAGCAGCCCGGCGGAGATCGCCGGGGCGATCGGCGACCGGCTGACAAAGATCATCAGCACCGACGCCGCGATATCGAGCAGGACGGGAAAGGCGCCATAGGCAAGATGCCTGGTGATCAGGGTACCCACCAGCGCCGTGGCCACGGGCGTGGCGACCAGCATGACGGGCGACCTTGCCCAGGTGCCTTGCGGCCGTTTGAGGATGTCGTGGGAAAGTGCGCCGAGCTCGGGAAAGAGCACGAACTCGACCCCGGTCAGGCGGGCGATCAGCGCGATCAGCCCCATGTAGAGGACACTGCCGAATTCCAGATTCATCAAGCTTCAGTTCCTGGCTGGTGGTGTTCGGATGCCTGCACCTGCAAAACATGCGACGACTGTCTCGGCTGCGGCCGCGCCCGTCGGTTTCGCGGTCCTGCCGAACGGGACGTCATCGCCGCGTCGGGCAAGCTCGCTTCGCGCTCGACGCGGCGGCCCGGCGCGGAACCGGGATCGGTGCCCGGTGGCCTGTCCAGCCTTGCGCGGGACGGGGCCTTCGGGATCGGGCGATGCGCGAATGCCATGGACAGTCTCCGGTGCAGACCAACCCGCTTTGTTGACTGCCGATGCCCGTGGCGGCGCAAGGCGGGCCACGGCGCGCTAGCGGATCGGCACGCGGCGATGCTGAAACCGGTTTCCTGGAATGCATCGCGAACACGCGCAGGCCGGGCCGGTCGCCAGCCGCCGGTCAGCCGTGCACCACGATGCCGGCGCCCGGATCCACCGGCACCTTCCACGGCGCCTGCGCGATCCGCTCGCGCACCAGCTCCCGCCCCGCGTTCCAGCGCGCCTCGATGCCGGCGGGCGAGAAGTCGATGTCCTTGGTCTGGTCCTCGCCTTCCAGCGCCGGCGCGCGCAGTGTCAGCACGTGCATCACGGTGCAGCAGCCCAGTTCGAGCCATTCGCCGACCTCGGGCCTGGCGCGCACGCTTTCCGGCAACAGGCTGCCGAGTTCGCGTACCACGTGGCGCAGCCGGTGCAGCTGCTGCTGGCGCGCCAGGTGGCTCTCGGCCCGGCTGGCATACTGGATGTCCTTCAGCCGGCTGATCACGTTTCCGAGCGACCGCGGGATTGCGTCTTCCTCCTGCCACAACCGGGCGGCGAAGATCAGCGAGTCGCGCCGGGGATGGTCGTCCATCACGACTTCGATCGGGGTATTGGAATACAGGCCGCCGTCCCAATACGGTTCGCCATCGACCATGACGGCAGGGAACGCCGGCGCCAGCGCCCCCGAGGCCATCACGTGGTCGGCATTGAGCTGCCCGTCGCGGCTGTCGAAATAGCGCATGCGGCCCGAGCGGACGTTCACGGCGCCGAGCGTCAGGCGCACCTTGCCCTGGTCGAGCTGGCCGAAATCGACCAGCCCGGCCAGCGTCTGCCGCAACGCCGCGGTGCTGTAATAGCTGGCATTTTCCACGCCCAGCGGCGCATCCATGCCGGACCACGAACGCAGGTTCGGCGCGAAGAATCCGGGAATGCCCCCGGTCACCGTGGCCAGGTTGTTCATCATCTTGTCGAAACCGGGGGAGCGCCATGGCCATGCCCCGGCGAAGGCCCTGCCTTTGCCGACGAGTGACCAGAATGCCTTCAGGCGGGCGACGCGATCCTGCGACGCGTTGCCGGCGATGATCGCGCCGTTGATGGCGCCGATCGACGTCCCCACCACCCAGTCCGGCTCGATGCCGGCCTCGTGCATCGCCTCATACACGCCGGCCTGAAAGGCTCCCAGCGCACCGCCGCCCTGCATCACCAGGACGACCTGGCCGGGAAGCGCCGTCGGGATTTTCCTGCTCTTGCCGGTGACCGCCGGGGCTGCCGGCCGGGCTCTCGTATGCGTCATGAACGGTTCATCCCCTGGTCGGCGCCGGCGGTTCGGCAAGATAGTCGTGCAGCACGCGCCCGTAGGGCAGCGTCAGGTCGGCGATGAAATGCAGCCCGCCGAGGGCCTTGAGCACCGGCAGGTCGGCCACGGGCGCGTTCACGTGCGGCACCAGGTGCAGCCGTGCAGGACCCGACCAGGCGCCCTTCACGGTGATGTCGGCCAGCTCGTACGCCACCAGCTGGGCGATCGCCGGCTTGCCGTCGACGTGGGGGATGAGCTTGAGGTTGACCTGGGTCTTGCCCATCTTCTCGACGATGGACACCGACGAGCACTGCTTCCTGCCGGCCACGTCGTACAGCAGATGCTGATGCTTGTAGCCCATGGTGCCCACGGCCACCTGGACGCCGGCATAGTCGAGCGTGCCGGTCAGCGTGTCGTGCACGACATCGAGTTTCGGCTGGCCGTGCTTCTTGGGAAAGCCCCAGATTTCCCGCCCGCCGGCGATCGGCGGTTCGTCGTCGAGATACATCTGGGCGGTGAAGTTCACGTGCTCGCCGCGATACAGGGCGGGGATGACCAGACCGGATTCGGTATAGCTGCCGAAGCCGGCCGAATCGGGCATGCGGATGAATTCGAACAGCACCGTGTTGCTGCCGTCGGGTTCCAGCGGTTCGGGCAGGGCCTCGCGTATCGCCTGCGGATCGGACTGGTAGGCGATGATCAGGTATTCGCGATCGATGAAGCGGTAGGGTCCGGTGGGGTACGACGGCGAGGCCGGCGGCATCGACGACAGCTGGAGAATCTCGCGGGTCTTCATGGTCCGGCCTTCAGTGAGCGGTCCAGCCGCCATCGACCGGAAGCACGGCCCCGGTGATCGAGGCGGCCGCGTCGCTGGCCAGGAAGGCGGCGAGCGCCGCCACCTGCTCGACGGTGACGAACTGCTTGGTCGGCTGCGCGGCAAGCAGCACGTTCTTGACGACTTCGTCCTCGCTGATGCCGCGCGCCCTGGCGGTTTCCGGCACCTGCTTTTCCACCAGCGGGGTCCACACGTAGCCCGGGCAGATGGCATTGACCGTGATGCCCTGCTCCGCCACTTCCAGCGCCACCGTCTTGGTCAACCCCGCGATGCCGTGCTTGGCGGCGACATAGGCCGACTTGAACGGCGAAGCCACCAGCGCATGGGCGGAGGCGACCTGGATGATGCGCCCCCACTTCCTGCGCTTCATGGCCGGCAGGGCGTGGCGGATGGTGTGGAACGCCGCCGTCAGGTTGATGGCGATGATGGCGTCCCATTTCTCCGGAGGAAACTCGTCGACCGGCGCGACGTGCTGGATGCCGGCGTTGTTGACCAGGATGTCCACGCCGCCGAACTCATCGGCGACCGCGCGGAACATCGCCTCGATCGCCGCGGGCCGGCTCATGTCGGCGCCGTCGAAACGCACCTCGACGCCATGCGTCTCGGCCAGACGCCGGCGCGTCGCCTCGATCCCGGCCGCGTCGCCGATGCCGTTGAGAACGATGTTGGCGCCGGCGCGGGCGAATTGTTCGGCGATGCCCAGACCGATGCCGCTGGTCGATCCGGTAATCAGTACGGTTTTCCCTGTGGACATGAAATCCTCTCTTTGCGAATGCCACGCTGGCCATAAGAGCCAGCGAGTCCCGAAAAGGATTCATCGCGCCACGACATGAAGTCCTGGAGACGGCCCGCGCACGGCAACCGCATGTCGCGCGACCGGAGCGCGGCACGGCTGCGCGGCATCGACCGGCCGCCCGCCATCGATCGACGGCCCGCGCGGTCAGCCGGCGAGCGTCCTCCGGTTGGTACGGCGCCGTCAAACCACGGTCAGCGCAACCATCCGTAGAGCATGGCCCCGAACACGGCGCCGACCGGCAAGGTCACCACCCACGACAGCGCGATGGTGCCGAGCATCCTGCCGTTCACGCCGTGGCTGCCACTGGCGCCGGCACCGGCCAGCGCGCCGACCGAGACGTGCGTGGTCGAGACCGGAAGCCCGTTGAA
>JAGWMU010000056.1 GCA_028873095.1 Pseudomonadota bacterium
GCCCGCCGCGGCAGGCCGCGAACGGGCCGCATGCGGGATCCGGCCACCGCGTTCCAGCGACCGCGCCTTCCGTCGCGCCGGCCGGTCGTCACGCACAGGGAGTCGGCGCGACTACCACAGGGCTGGCTTTTGATGCAAGAAAAATCCGGCGGGAGCGGCTCAAGTATTCCCGACCGGTGCCGAAAAACTTCCTGAGGCGGATGGCATCCCATTACTGGAACCTTGCCGCCGGGATGCAGAACCACCGAACAAACCGGCATATGGTTTCCACAGGAGATTTCCATGTCACTCACCATCTATACCAACATCAACTCGCTGACCGCGCAGAACAACCTGAACAAGTCGCAGAGCGCGCTGGCACAGGCCACCGAGCGCCTGTCCTCGGGTCTGAAGATCAACAGCGCCACCGACAACGCGGCCGGCTACGCGATCTCGACCCGCTTCACCACCCAGATCGGCGGCCTCGGCCAGGCCAGCTCCAACGCCAGCGACGCGATCAATCTCGCGCAGACCACGCAGTCCGCGCTGGACCAGGTCACCGCCAACCTGCAGGCCATCCGCGACCTGGCCGTGCAGTCGGCCAACGGCAACTACAGCAACAGCGACCGCAGCTCGATCGACACCGAGGTGCAGCAGCGCCTGTCGGAAATCACCCGCATCGCCAACCAGACCGACTTCAACGGCCAGAAGGTGCTGGACGGTTCGCTGGGCACGCTGAGCTTCCAGGTCGGCGCCAACGTGGGCCAGACCATCAGCGTCGACGTCAGCCAGGGCGTCAAGGCCAGCCAGATCGGCTCCATCGCGGAAGTGCAGACAGGCAATATCAGCAGCCTGTTCACGGCAGGCGCTGCGGCCTACGCCGGAACCGGAGGCTCGACGGCGGGTTCGGTCGCGGCGGCATTGACCTACACGGCCGGCAGCACCGACGGCCTCACGATCGGCGGCACGAGCATCACCTTGAACGCGTCGTATGCGACTAGCGCCGCCCTCGTCACTGACATCAACAGCAAGCTCAGCGCCGCCGGCTCGACGGTTACCGTTGCCGCCAATGGCAGTGGCGTGCTTACCGCCACCGACAGCACCATCGGTTCCGCCGCGCCGGTTATCAGCGGTACCGCCGCGCCGACCGCCTTCGGCTCGACCACGGCAACGGCCGGCACCGCGGCTACCCCGGCTACCGGCCTGCAGGCTCTGGCGACGGAAGGCCTGAACATCAACGGTACGGCGATCAGCCTGAGCGGTGTGACCGACCTGCAGAGTTTCTCCGATGCCATCAACGCGGCCAATGTCTCGGGCGTGAGCGCTGCGGTGAACGCCGCCGGCAACGGCATCGACCTGTTCTCCAGCGATACCACCAAGGGGCTGACGATCACCGACACCGGCGGCAACGTGATCACCAGCGCGGCGACCAATGCCAACACGAACCTTGCGTATACCGCGGGCACCGTTGCGGCAGTCGGCGGCAGCTTGACCGGCGGCAGCGTGACCACGGTCGACAACGCCAACGCACTGATCTCGCGCGTCGACGTGGCACTGAACACCGTCAGCAGCCTGAACAGCACCCTGGGCGCGATCCAGAACCGCTTCGAGTCGACCATCTCGACCCTGAGCGCCGAGCAGAACAGCCTGGCGGCCTCGCAGAGCACCATCCGCGACGCCAACTTCGCCGAGGAAACGGCCAACCTGAGCAAGGCGAACATCCTGCAGCAGGCCGGTATCTCGGTGCTGGCCCAGGCCAACGCCCAGCCGCAGCAGGTGCTGAAGCTGCTGCAGTAACCGCGGCACGGTCCACCGCGACGATCCCCGGATCGCGGTGGACCTGCGGCACGATGGAAACGGTTGGCGGCGGGTCGGGCTTGCACGGACCGCCGCCAGCTTTACAGGAGCCACGCGCAAAGTCCTTGCAACCGACGAGGCTTTTGCCGGTGACTCATCGCTCCCGGGCACCGGCAGCGGGACGGTCCCGCATCGGGTGACAGGCACTTCACGGGTATCGCCATGACCACGACCAGCGGCATCTCCAGCGGCAGCCTCAGCTCACTGCTCTCGGGCCTGAGCGGCACCAGCAGCAGTTCGACCAGCGGCGCCGGCCAGGCGATCCTGAGTTCGGCCGGCATCGGCTCCGGCCTGAACGTATCCTCGATCGTGAGCGCGCTGGTCAATGCCGCCCAGGCCGCGCCGCAGACCCAGATCACCGACGCCACCAACCAGACCAACAGCCTGCTCGGCGGCCTCAGCACGCTGAACAGCACGTTGACTTCCCTGCAGTCGGCCGTGGCCGCGCTGACCAGCACCGCCACGTTCAACAACTACACGGCCACCCTGGCCAACCCGGCGATCGGCACGGCGACCACGCTGAGCAATGCCAAGCCGGGAAGCTACGCACTGCAGGTCACCCAGCTGGCCGCCGCCCAGCAGCGCACCAGCGGGGCCTTCGCCAGCACCGCGGCGGTCGGCGCCGGCACGCTGGACATCGCCATCGGCAGCAGCAGCGTCAGCGTCAGCGTGTCCTCGACGGCGACGCTGTCGGACATCGCCAGCGCCATCAACAGCGCCTCGGGCAACCCCGGCGTGACCGCCACCGTGATCAACGGCACCGCCGGTTCGCAGTTGCTGCTCAGCTCCAACCAGACCGGCGTGGCCAACGGCTTCACCATCACCGCCGCCAGCGGCAGCGACGCGGGCCTGGCGAGCCTGGCCAGCAGCCTCAATACGGCGGGCAGCAACGAGGCCAAGGACGCCCAGCTCACCCTCAACGGGATCAGCGTGGACAGCGCCAGCAATGCGGTCAGCGGTGCGCTCGACGGCGTCACCCTGAACCTTGCCGCGATCGGCAGCTCGCAACTGACGGTGCAGCAGGACACCAGCAAGACCGTCAGTGCGATCCAGGCGTTCGTCACCGCCTACAACAGCTATGTCGGCTCGATCGGGACCCTGTCCAGCTACGACGCGACCAGCCAGGTGGCCGGCCCCCTGCTCGGCGACTCCACCTTGAATTCCGTGGTCAACCAGATCTCCAGCGTGCTCAGCAAAAGCGTGCCGGGCAACAGCATCGGATCGCTGGCCAGCCTGGGCATCACCCGCCAGGCGGACGGCACGCTGTCGCTGGCCTCGGCGACCCTGAGCAGCGCGTTGAGCGCGAATCCGGCGACGGTGCAGGACCTGTTCGCCGGCAGCAACGGCTACGCCACCGGGCTCAACGCGACGATCGACACCTTTACCTCCTCTGGCACCGGCATCATCGCCACGCGCGAGCAGAGCCTCAACAGCCGCCTGACCCAGCTGTCCGGCGAGCAGACCGCGCTCAATGCCCGCATGGCCGTCTATCAGCAGCAGCTGCAGACCGAATACACCAACCTCGATACCTTGATGTCGAGCCTGAACAACACCAGCAGTTTTCTCAGCACCTCGCTGGCCCAGTTGACCAATCCGTCCAAGAATGGATGAACGGGGAGCCGACATGACCTACGGATACGCGCGCAACGCCAGCGCGATCTACCAGCAGAACAGCGTGCAGGGCGTGGTGGAAAACGCCGACCCGCACCAGTTGGTCAGCATGCTGCTGAACGGCGCGATCGACCGTAGCATCCAGGCACGCGGGTACATGGCCCACCGCAACGTGGCGGCGAAGGGAACCGCCATCGCGCGCGCGGTGGCGATCATCGGCGAGCTGCGCGACAGCCTGGACCACAAGGCCGACCGCGTGCTCAGCCAGCGGCTGGACTCGCTGTACGAGTATGTGGCGCGGCGTCTGCTGCATGCCCAGTTGCACGACGACCAGGCCGCGCTGGATGAAGCCATCCGGCTGCTGACGCCGATCCGCGACAGTTGGCAGGCGATACGCGGCAGCTACACGCAGGGTGCCCGGACCGGATCGGGAGCGCGATGATGAGCGACGACCGCCATCCCGACCTGGAACGCGCGCTGCAGCTCGGCGGGCAGATGCTGGATGCGGCACGGGCCGGCGACTGGCCGCGCGTCACCGCACTGCAACCGCAATGCGATGCACTGCTGCGGCGCGGGCACGCGGCCGACGAATCCGCCCGCATCGCCCTGCTCGGACTGCAATCGCAGCATCAAATGCTGTCGGAGCTGGTCGCCCAGGCGCGCGACGGGGTTGCCCGGGAGATCGCCCGGCATGCACAGACCCACCGTGCGTTGAGTGCCTATCTGGACTCGTCCGCGGCGCATTGAGCCCCGGCACCGCCAGGGCGGCGGACGTGCACCGGCGACCCGTTGTGCATTACCGTGGCGAAGTGCCGGCCGCGACGGCCGCGGTCCGGGTCCGCCCGGAGTCCGATGCCGCGCGTGGCGCCGGCGCCTTGATCCCATACAGGACGGATGTTCCATGCAAGACGTCGCCTGGCAGGCATTTTCCGAACGCGTGAGTTGCGAAGGCCAATGGCATGTCGACTGCGTCGCGATCGACTGGCCGCTGACGGTGGCCGGGGCCAATCAACTGGTCGAGCGCGCAACCACCGTACTGGCCAGCATCGCCGCGCTCGAAGATCGCCGTGCCGAGGCGACCGACGACGCGAACCCGCTGCAGCAGGAAATCCAGCGGCTGGACGCGAAACTCACCGCGCTGGTCGACATCGTCAACCAGCTGCTGGTGCCGGCCAGCGCGCTGCCGCCGCGCCAGCCGCTGCGTTTCAACGCGATCGGCGCGGTGTTGCCCGCGGCGCTGATCCCGCCGGGCGAAGCGCTGCTGTTGCGGCTGCGCTTCGACGTCTGCCGCAGCCTGCCGCTGGAGCTGGCGGCGCGGGTCGGGCGGACCCTGGACGAAGGCCGGGTGTTCGTGGCGTTTGCGTCACTTGGCGACGCACTGGGTGACGCAATCGAGCGACTGGTTTTTCGTCATCACCGACGCAAAGTGGCAGATGCGCGCCAGCTGACGATTTGAGCCTCGCGCAGTCGACATTTTGCCCGTGATGCCCCGCACGCACGGCATGTGATAGGGCTCACACAAAAGACGATTGGTGTCGGATTCCTGTGGCGTTGGCATTCTCCATGCCCGGCTGCGGGCGTCCGCTAGGAGGTGACGGCAAAGTGAAGGGACTTCATGCAGTTAGCCCGCTGTCGTGCGAATCGGCGGAGCTCCGGAGTGCGTGAATCGGGGCGTTGGGAAACTGCCGGGCGACGTTTTACCGTCGCCGCGAGCGTCAAGATTGGCCCTGTTATTGCTCACTGTCTTTCGAGCCGGCGACAAAAAGCCGGCACGAACCAGAACGCGCCGGCCGGAACCATCGGCGCTTTTCGGAACGCAGTGGCGGCACAACGGAGGCTTACATCGTGCAGAAATTTGATTTCCTGGTGATCGAATCCGATCAGAAGCGGGCAGAGTCGGTCATGACGGCGCTGTATTTCCTGGGATACCGGCCCCAGCATGGAAAAACCTGCGACAGCGTCGACGAGTCCACCCATGCCTGGCGCGCGGCGTACATCGGGAGCATCGCCGATGCCGCCGACAGCGAGCGCCAGTTCGCGCTGCTCGACACAGCGCCGCACATACCGATCCTGCTGGCCAGCGACTCGGAGTGGGTGGAACGCTTCAGCTCGGCGAAATCCCCGTTTGCCGCGCGATCGGCCCTGCTGGAATTCCCGCTGCGCTACGCGCAGGTGGCCGAGGCGATGCGCAGCGTCGATGCGCGCATCCTGGGCGGCCATTCGGGCAAACTGCGCTTCGTCGGCCGTTCGGCGCCGATTTCCCGCGTCAACGCGCTGATCCGCCAGGTGGCGCCGTTCGATTCGAGCGTGCTGGTGCTCGGCGAATCGGGCACCGGCAAGGAAATGGTGGCGCGGGCGATCCACGACAATTCGCCGCGCAGCGACAAGCCGTTCATCGCGATCAACTGCGGCGCGATTCCCGCCGAGTTGCTGGAGAGCGAGCTGTTCGGCCACGAGAAAGGCGCTTTCACCGGCGCGATCAGCGCGCGCAAGGGCCGGTTCGAGATGGCCGAGGGCGGCACCCTGTTCCTGGACGAGATCGGCGACATGAGCCTGCCGATGCAGGTGAAGCTGCTGCGCGTCCTGCAGGAGCGCGTCTTCGAACGCGTCGGCGGCAACCGCGCCCAGCGCTGCGACGTGCGCATCATCGCCGCGACCCATCGCAACCTGGAGCAGTCGATCGCCCATGGCCAGTTCCGCGAGGACCTGTACTACCGCCTCAGCGTGTTTCCGCTGGAACTGCCCTCGCTGCGCGAGCGGCTGGACGACCTGTCGGTGCTGGTGGCCGAGTTCAATCAGCGGCTGGCCCGGCGCGGGCTGGGCGTGGTGCGCTTCAGTGCCGGCGCCATGCATGCGCTGCACGGTTACACCTGGCCCGGCAACGTGCGCGAGCTGGCCAACCTGGTCGAGCGGATGGCGATCCTGTTTCCGCACGGCGAAGTGTGTTGCGGCGACTTGCCCGAAAAATACCGCGGCCAGCAGGCCGGCGACGAAATGCGCGATACCGGACTGCTGGCGCTGATCGAAGGCGCCGCGCCGTTCGCCGCCGACGAAGACCTGCACCTGGCCGCCGATACGTCGGGGCTGCTGCCGATGGAAGGGCTGGACCTGAAGGATCATCTGACCGTGATCGAGGTCGGCCTGATCCGCCAGGCGCTCGAAGCCACCGGCGGCGTGGTGGCGCATGCCGCACGCCTGCTGCACATGCAGCGCACCACCCTGGTGGAAAAGCTGCGCAAGTACGGGCTGCAGGGCAGCCTGGCCGTGTGAGGCGGGGAGCGGGGAACGGGGCGGCTGCAGACTTGATGCAGAACGAGACAGCGGGGACGCAGGCAACTCCCACGAGAGGTGTTGCAGAAGCAGGGCACCGCCATGTGCCGCAAGGTCGCCGTTCCCCGTTCCCCGTTCCCCGTTCTCCGCTCCCCCATGGCACGCCTCGTGCATTTACCTCTACATCAACCGCCATGCGCTGGAAAATTGACATGAGCACGATCGACGTCAACAACCTGCTTTCCCAGATGCGCCAGATGACCGCGCAGGTACATTCGCCGGAAACCGCGTTCAGGGCCGCACCCGTTGCCGGGCAGGCCGATTTTTCCGCCTTGCTCAAACAGTCGATTTCCGCCGTGGGGCAGAGCCAGCTCGAGGCCGGACGCATGGCGGCGAGTTTCGAGCGCGGCGATCCCGGTGCGGATCTGGGCCGCACCATGATCGCGGTGCAGAAGGCCGATCTTTCCCTCAGCACGATGGTCGCGGTGAACAACAAGCTGGTCGATGCGTACAAGCAAATCATGAACATGACTTTCTGATGCGTCGATCCCGGTCTCCCCACTCCTAGACAACGAGCAGCAGCATGGCCGACAACGCCATCGCGACCACCGGCAACAACGGTTCGCGCCTGGACCCCTTCAAGCAACTCACCGGCAACCCGGCGGCGCGCCAGTTGTTGCTGCTGGTGGCGGTGGCTGCGGCGGTCGCGCTCGGGGTGGCGGTGGTGCTGTGGTCGCGCGGCCCGAACTACGGCCTGCTGTACGGGGGGCTGACGCAGAAGGACGCCTCGGCGATCACCCAGGCGCTGCAGGCCGGCAATACACCGTACAAGCTCAGCAGCGACGGTTCGTCGATCATGGCGCCGGCCGCGGATCTGGCGGCGCTGCGCCTGAAACTGGCGAGCCAGGGACTGCCGCAGGGCACGGCAAGCAGCGAAGCCGCTGGAGCGGGCGACTCGCCGTTCGGCATGAGCGATCTGGCTGAGCGCACCCGTTATCAGCAGATGCTGGAAACCGACCTGGGCAACACCATCAGCGGGCTGCAATCGATACGTGCCGCGCGCGTGCACCTGGCGCTGCCGAAACCGTCGGCCTTCATCCGCGACAATCAGGCGGCCAGCGCGTCGGTGCTGGTCACGCTGTATCCCGGGCGCCAGCTGGATGCCGGCCAGGTCGCGGCGATCGTGCACCTGGTGTCGGCCAGCGTGCCGGATCTCGACGCGCGCCATGTCTCGGTGATCGACCAGCAGGGCCAGTTGCTGACCGGCGACGCGGAAAGCTCCGCCGCGATCGGCGACGCCCGCATGCGGCTGGCCACCCAGCTCGAGAACACCTATGCGCAACGCATCGAGCAGCTGCTGACGCCGCTGGTCGGTCCCGGCAGGGTGCGCGCGCAGGTCTACGCCGACCTCGATTTCAGCCGCACCGAGAAGGCCACCGAAACCTTCGATCCGGCCCATCCGGCGCTGCGCAGCGAGCAGACCAGCAGCGAGCAGCATGACGCCGCCGGCGCTCCGGGCGGCGTACCCGGCGCCCTCAGCAACCAGCCGCCGGCGGTGGCGGCGCAGCCGACGGCGGCCAAGCCGGGCGCCGGCGCGCCGGGAGCGGCCACGCCGGCTGCGGGCAGCGCCGCGGCGGCAACCGCCGGTCCGACCGAATCCAGCAAGAGCGCCACGCGCAATTACGAACTGGACCGCACGATCAGCCATGTCAGCGATCCGGCCGGCCGGCTGGCGCGCCTGACCGTGGCGGTGGTGCTGGACAACAAGCTGGTCAGTCCCGGCGACGATGCACAGCCGCCCAAGAGTGTGCCCTTTACCGCGCAGGAACTGCAGCACCTGACCGAACTGACCAAGAACGTGGTGGGCTTCGACGCGGCGCGCGGCGATAGCGTCAGCGTGATCAACCAGCCGTTCGAACACGAAGCGATGCCCGAGGCGCTGCCGGGGATACCGCTGTGGCAGCGGCCCGGCGCGATGGACCTGATCAAGCAGGGGCTGGGCGTGGTGTTCGCGCTGGTGGTCGCGTTCGGACTGCTGCGCCCGCTGATGAAGGGCCTGCTGCGCGGCGAGACGTCCGCGCGCGCGCTGGCGGGCCCGATGCACAACATTTCAGTGCGCGTCGGCGACGATCCGCAGTCCGCCGAACCGATGGCCCGGCTCAATGCGGTACCGACGCTCGCGTACGAGCAGCGGATCAACGCGGCCCGGCGGATGGTCGGCGAGAATTCCAAGCAGGTGGCACAGGTCGTGAAGAACTGGGTGGGCGAGGATGGCAGCTGAAATTTCCCCTATCGGCGGCGCCCAATGCGCGGCGATCCTGCTGTTGTCGCTGGGCGAGCAGGATGCCGCCGAGGTGCTCAAGCACCTCAGTGCGCGCGACGTCCAGGCGGTCGGCTCGGCGATGGCGGCATTGCCCAGCGTGTCGCGCGAGCAGGTCCAGAAGGTGTTGGACCGGCTCGACGACGACATGGGGCGACAGACTTCGCTGGGTGTCGGCACCGAGGACTACATCCGCAAGATGCTGGTCAATGCGCTGGGCGAGAGCAAGGCCGGCGGCCTGATCGACCGCATCCTGCTCGGCCGCAGCAGCAAGGGGTTGGAGTCGCTCAAATGGATGGAAAGCCGGGCGATTGCCGAGATGATCAACCAGGAGCATCCGCAGATCATCGCGCTGGTGCTGGCGCACCTGGAGCCGGACCAGGCGGCCGAAGTCATCGGCTACCTGCCGGAGCGGGTACGCAGCGATGCGGTGATGCGCATCGCCACGCTCGACGGCGTGCAGCCGCAGGCGCTGAACGAGCTGGACGAGGTCATGGAGCGCCAGTTTTCCGGTGGCAGCAAGAAGCTCAAGTCGGCCACCGTGGGCGGACTGAAAGCGGCCGCCGACATTCTCAACGCGATGGAAGGCACGCGCGAGACCGAATTGATGACGGCGATCCGCAGCCACGACGAGGTCCTCGGCGGCAAGATCGAGGACCTGATGTTCGTGTTTGAGGACCTGGCCGACGTCGACGACCGCAGCCTGCAGACGCTGCTGCGCGAAGTGCCGTCGGGCGTGCTGATCACCGCGCTCAAGGGCGCCGAGCCGGAGATGCGCGAGAAGATCTTCACGAACATGTCCAAGCGTGCCGCCGACATGATGCGCGACGACCTCGAGGTGAAGGGGCCGGTACGCCTCAGCGAAGTCGACGCGGCGCAGAAAGAGATCATGGCGACGGCCCGCAAGCTTGCCGATGCCGGACAGATCTCCCTGTCCACCGGCGGTGAGGAGTTCGTCTGATGATCGCCGCGGGCAGCGATGCGGCGGTCGGCGTCCAGCGCTGGGAGTTGCCCAACGTCGGCTGCCTGCAGCCGGCATCGAGGGCGGCCAATGCGATACCGCAGCCGACCGTGCGCGAACTCGAGGCGCTCGAGCGCCAGGCGCGCGAGGAAGGCTATGCGGCCGGCCGTGCCGAGGGCTTGGCCGCGGCCCGGCAGCAGCTGGACGAGCGCCTGTCCAGGCTCGATGCCCTTTACGAGGCGGCGGCGCTGCCGTTGCAGGCGCTGGACGAGCAGACCGAACGCGAACTGGCGCGACTGGCGATGGTGGTGGCGCGCCGGGTGATCGTCCACGAGCTGCAACTGTCGCCCGGGTCGATCGCGCAGGCGGTACGCCAGGCGGCGAAGGCGATGCCCGCCGCCACCCGCCAGCTGCGCGTCCATGTGCATCCGGACGACCTGCTGCTGTTGCGCGAACTGGGCACCGCCGAAACCCATTGGCAACTGCGCGCCGATCCGGCGCTGGCACGCGGCGACTGCCAGCTGGACAGCGAACACTCGCGGCTGGACGCGCGGTTGGAAACCCGCCTTGCCGCCGTGATCGACGGCGTGCTGGGCGACGACCGCGTCGACGACGAGGCGGATGCATGAACAGCCTCCGCACCCCCCACGCCGCAGGAGCGCACCCTGTGCGCGATGCTCTTGTCAGGCATCCCGGTCGACCATCGCGCACAGGGTGCGCTCCTGCGCGAACGCGGATTCGGGAAGCGGCGCATGAACACTGACGCGATCCTCGCCGCACGCCAGTCGCGCTGGCAGCAGCAACTGGCGCGCCGCTGCGCCGCGGCCGCCGCGGTGCGCACCTTGACCGTGGAAGGCAGTCTGCGCCGGGTCGTCGGATTGACCATGGAGGCCGAGGGCTGCGAGGCGGCGCTGGGCGCGCGCTGCCTGGTCGACACCGCCGACGGCGCGCAGCTGGAGACCGAAGTCGTCGGCTTTGCCGACGAGCGCCTGCTGCTGATGCCGGTGGGCGACATGCACGGCGTGCTGCCCAATGCGCGGGTGCGCCCGTGCGAGGCGGGCGGCGGGCTGCCGGTCGGCAATGCGTTGCTGGGCCGGGTGGTCGGCGCCGATGGCGTGCCGCTGGACGGACTGGGCGCGCTGGGCGTGGACGAACACGCGGCGCTCAAGAGCGAGCCGATCAACCCGATGGCGCGCAAGCCGATCGATGCGCCGCTGGACGTCGGCGTGCGCGCGATCAATGCCCTGCTCACCGTCGGCCGCGGCCAGCGGCTGGGCCTGTTCGCCGGCTCCGGCGTCGGCAAGTCGACCCTGCTCGGCATGATGACGCGCTACACCAATGCCGATGTGGTGGTGGTGGGGCTGATCGGCGAGCGTGGCCGCGAGGTGAAGGAGTTCGTCGAGCAGACGCTCGGCGCGGAGGGCCGCCGCCGTGCGGTGATCGTGGCCGCGCCGGCCGATGCCCCGCCGCTGAAGCGGCTGCGCGGCGCGCAGTACGCCACCGCGATCGCCGAGTGGTTCCGCGACCGCGGCCAGCGCGTGCTGCTGCTGATGGATTCGCTGACCCGCTACGCCCAGGCACAGCGCGAGATCGCCTTGGCGATCGGCGAGCCGCCGGCCACCAAGGGCTATCCGCCGTCGGTGTTCGCGCTGATGCCGGCGCTGGTCGAGCGCGCCGGCAACGATGCCGAGGGGCGCGGGTCGATCACCGCGTTCTATACCGTGCTGACCGAGGGCGACGATCATCGCCACGACCCGATCGCCGATGCGGCACGCGCGATTCTGGACGGCCATATCGTGCTGTCGCGCGATCTGGCCGAGGCCGGGCATTACCCGGCGATCGACATCGAGGCGTCGATCAGCCGCGTGATGCCGGCGGTGACGACGCGCGAGCACCAGCGTTCGGCGCAGCGCTTCCGGCAGGTCTATTCGGCCTACCGGCAGCAGCGCGACCTGATCGCGGTGGGCGCTTACCAGAAAGGCTCCGATCCCGAGGTCGACCAGGCGATCGATCTGTGGCCGCAGTTGCGCGGGTTCCTGCAGCAGGAAGTCGACGAACCGACGACCATGGAAATGGCCATCGAGATGCTCGACATCCTCGCCGGTCAGGTGAAGGAATGAGCACGCGCGCCACACAGCTGCTGCCGGCGGTCGAGCAGGCCAGGCAACGCAGCGAGGATGCGCTGGCGCAACTGGCCGTGCAGCAGAAGTTGCTGGCCAGGGCCGAGCAGCAGCTGGGCGAGCTGCAGCGCTATCGGCAGGAATATGCCACGGCCGGCGCCGGCGCGTTGACGGCCGGGTCGCTGGTCAACCGGCAGAATTTTCTCGATCGCATCGACCTGGCGATCGCCCAACAAGGCGTCGAGATCGCGCGCCTGCAGCGCCAGTACGGGCATGCGCAAAGCCGCTGGCACCAGGCGCATGCCCGGGAAAGCGCGCTGGACAACGTGGTCGATCGCTATCGCGCCGAGGCACGCCAGGCGGAAGACCGCAACGAGCAGGCCGAAAGCGACGAGCGCATGCAGTACCGGAGGTCGCGCTGATGGCCCCGATCCCGCCCGGTCGTCCATCGCGGTTTTTGTGGCGCATGACCCGGTCGTGCGCATCCACCTGCCAGTTCAACGGAATCCGTTCGCCATGAGCATAGTCGCCATCCTCGCACCCAATACCGCTGCCGCAGCCACCCCCGCGCACGCCGCCGCCACGGCGGACGGCCGGGCCGCGACGGACACCTCCGGGCACTTCGATCATCAGTTCGAAATCGCCCGGCAACAGCACACGAACTCGGCGGACCCGGGCAGCGCCTCGAAAACGGCGGGCCACCGGCCCGGCGACCCGCGGCAGCAGCCCGATCGGCCGCCGCGTACGACGGATGCGACGGATGCGGTTGCGGTACCGGCAGCCACGGCGGTGCCGAAGGCCGCGGCGGCGACCGATGCCGCCGCACTGGCAAATGCCGCAGTGACGCCGAAGGCTGCGGTGGCGGCAAAGGCCGCAGCGGCGCCGAAGGCCGCGGAGAACAGCGAACACGCCGGCGATCACGGCGGCGACCATGCCGGCGATCCGGCCGCCACGGCGATGGCCGGCGCCATGCTGGCGCTGCTCGGGCCGTCGCTGGCCGTGGCGCTGCGTCCGGGTGCCGCCGTCACCGCCACCGTGGCGTCCGGCATTGCCGCCGCGGGCAACGGCGGCAAGGGCCTGGCGGCCGATGCCAATGCCGGTGCGGCTGCGCTTGGCTTGCGGCAGGCGGCGGATGCGGGCAGCGGCGCCGCGGCCACGCCTGCCTTGCCGCCGAACGCCGGCGCGGCGCCGGCGGCGCATGCGCTGGCATCGCCGAAGGCCGAGCCGGCCAGCGACCCGGCCGGCGCCCTGGGGCCGATGGTCGCGTTGCCGGCACCGCCGGCGGGCGGCGCACCGGCCGGCGTGCCGCTGCTGCACCTGTCCGCGCCGGCGGGCAGCCCCGCCTTCGCCCAGGAGCTGGGCGAGCACGTGGCGTGGCTCGGCGGCCAGGACGTCGCGCAGGCGCGGATCCGGCTGCACCCGGCGGAACTGGGCCAGCTCGACGTGAAAATCAATGTGGCGCACGGCCAGGTCGACGTGGTGTTCAGCGCACAGCACCCGGCAGCGGTGAATGCGGTGCAGCAGAGTCTGCCGCGGCTGGAGCAGTTGCTGGCGCAGCACGGACTGGCGCTGGGCCATGCCATGGTGGGCCAGCACGATCATGGCGGGCACCGAGGCCAGCACGGCGATGAGCAAACCGCGGCGAGCCTGGGCGACATCGACGAAGTCCAGGGCATCGGCCTGTCGGTGCCGACGGCTGGCGTCGGCCTGCTCGACGCGTTTGCCTGATCCGCGCTTCGCATAAGCCCGAGCCGTAGGAGCGCACCCTGTGCGCGATGCTCTTTGCCAGGGCGGCGCAGGAGCATCGCGCACAGGGTGCGCTCCTACGGTGCGGTCCCGAGGGCATCGCGCACAGGGTGCGCTCCTGCGGTGCGGTCCGGGCGCCAAAACCGGGTTGGCCGAGATTCGTCTCCGTCGCGATCACGTCGCGACGACAGTACGGCAGGCGTCAAGAAAGCGCCGTTGCCGCCGACAGCTCCCGCACGGAAGTCCCGCAATCCAGTTGCAGCAACACTTCCCGTTGCTGGCACGCGGCTTGCTTTTGATTGCTCAGCCCGCCGTCGCGCGGGATCGCGCAACTCATCCGGACCGAGGTTCCCATGCTTGACGACGAGGAAGAAGTTGAGGCAGTCGAAGTGCCGGTGCCGCGAAAACGCCGGCTGCCGTGGGTGATCGGACTCGTCGTGGCAGTGCTGGCAGCGGGCGTGGGCGGTTACCTGTTGCTGGCGCGGCACCCCGCCGCAACGAGCGTTGCTGCCGGCAGGGCCAGGGCGGCGACGGCCAGGGCGGCTGCGCCGAAGGCGGTCGGGGCCGAACACTATCTGCCGCTGGAACCGGCGTTCGTGGTGAACGTGCGGGACAAGGATTCGCTGCGCTACCTGCAGGTGGGCATCACCCTGATGTCTCACGACACCGATTCGCTCGATACCGCCAAGCAGGCCGATCCGGTCATCCGCGATGCGTTGCTGTCGCTGTTCAGCAGCCAGAACTACGCCGATGTCAGCGGCAGCGCCGGCCACCAGAAACTGCAGGCGCAGGCGCTGGCCGTGGTGCGCGGGATCGTCAAGGCCCGGCAGGGCCGACCCGGCATCGACGCGCTGTACTTCACCAGTTTCGTAGTGCAGTGACGGGGAGGGTGCACTCATGAGCGATCTGCTTTCCCAGGACGAAATCGATGCGCTGCTCAACGGCGTCGAAGGAGGCACGGTCGAGACCGGCGGCGACGAACCGCTGCCGGCCGGTACCGTCATTGCATACGACTTCACCCAGCAGGACCGCATCGTGCGCGGCCGGCTGCCGACGCTGGAGATGGTCAACGACCGCTTCGCGCGCTACTTCCGCACCGGCGTGTTCAACGTGCTGCGCAAGTCCTGCGAGGTGTCGGTGCTGGGCGTGAAGATGGTCAAGTTCGCCGAGTACGTGCACGGGCTGGCGGTGCCGAGCAACCTCAACCTGGTCCGCATCAAGCCGTTGCGAGGCACCGCGCTGGTGGTGCTGGAACCGCGGCTGGTGTTCACCGTGATCGACAATTTCTTCGGCGGCGACGGCCGTTTCCACGCCCGCATCGAGGGGCGCGATTTCACCGCCACCGAGAACCGCGTGATCCAGATCCTGCTGGTCGAATTCTTCAGGGCGATGGCGGAGGCGTGGGCACCCGTGCTGGCCCTGGACTTCGAGTACCAGAACTCCGAGATCAACCCCCAGTTCGCCAACATCGTGAGCCCGACCGAGACGGTCGTGGTGTCGCGCTTCCACGTCGAGCTCGATGGCGCCGGCGGTGACGTCCATCTCACCATGCCGTACGCGATGGTCGAGCCGATCCGGACCCTGCTCGATGCCGGCGTGCAGAGCGACCGCGTGGACCGCGACGACCGCTGGGCCGAATTCCTGCAGGAGGAAGTGCTGGACGCCGAGGTCTGCCTCAGCTCGCTGCTGCTCGAGACCCGGCTGAGCATCGGCGAGTTCCTGCATCTGCGTCCGGGCGACGTGATCCCGATCCAGCTTCCCGAGCTGGCCACCGTGTTTGCCGAGGATGTGCCGGTGTTCCGCGGCCATTACGGCCAGTGCAACGGCAGCAATGCCGTGCGTTTCCATGCCCAGGCCGGCCGGCGCGACAGGCGGTCGGCGGGCGATCATCCCATCGAGAAGAATCCAGCATGAACCAATCCACGAACGGTGCGTCGGCCCAGCCCGAGCGCGTCGAATTCGATGCACTGAACGGCGCGTCCGCCGACGGCGGCGACGTCAGCCTCGACATGATCCTCGATGTCCCGGTGACCCTGGCGATGGAGGTGGGGCGTACCCGCATCAGCATCCGCAACCTGCTGCAGCTCAACCAGGGCTCGGTGGTGGAGCTGGACCGCGCCGCCGGCGAGCCGCTGGACGTTTTCGTCAACGGCACCCTGGTGGCGCATGGCGAGGTGGTGGTGGTCAACGAGAAGTTCGGCATCCGCCTGACCGACGTGATCAGCCCGACCGAACGCGTGCGCAAGCTGCGCTGATGGACACGCAGGCCTTCATGCTGGCCGCCGCGCCGGCTGCCGTCTCCGACGTCGAA
>JAGWMU010000233.1 GCA_028873095.1 Pseudomonadota bacterium
GTCAGCGCGATCTCGTTCGGCGTCTTGCGGCGCTTGGAGCCCTCGACCATCGCGATCATGCGGTCGAGGAAACTCTCGCCCGGGTTGCTGGTGATGCGCACCACCAGCCAGTCGGACAGCAGCTGGGTGCCGCCGGTGACCGCGCTGCGGTCGCCGCCGGATTCGCGGATCACCGGCGCGGACTCGCCGGTGATCGCGCTCTCGTTGACGCTGGCCGCGCCCACCACCACCTCGCCGTCGCCGGGGATCTGCTCGCCGGCCTCGACCAGCACGTGGTGGCCGGTGCGCAGGTCGGCGGAGGAAACGACGGTGATCGCGGCCTCGCGGCTGGGGCCGGCCAGCTTCTTCGCAACCACGTCCCGGCGCGAGCCGCGCAGCGCATCGGCCTGCGCCTTGCCGCGGCCTTCGGCCAATGCCTCGGCGAAGTTCGCGAACAGCAGGGTGAACCACAGCCACAGGCTGACCCAGAAGATGAACCCGGTCGGCGCCTCGCCATGGCCGGCCAGCGCCTGCGCCCACAGCGCCGTGGTCAGCACGCTGCAAACGAACACCACGAACATCACCGGATTGCGGAACTGCAGCCGCGGGGAAAGCTTGCGGAAGGCATCGGCGACAGCCTTGAAGACCAGCTCGCGCTGGAAGCCGCTCGCCGCTTGGGTAGGCGAAGTCATGATCAGTGTCCCGGCGAAATCGAATGGACCGACATCAGCTGCTCGGCGATCGGCCCCAGCGCCAGCGCGGGCAGGAAGGTCAGCGCGCCCACCACGATCACCACGCAGGCCAGCAGCGTGACGAACAGCGGCGTGTGCGTGGGCAGCGTGCCGGCGGACTCCGGCACATGCCGCTTGGCGGCCAGCGCGCCGGCCATGCCGAGCATCGCGATCATCAGCGGGAACCGCGCCAGGAACATGCAGATGCCCAGCAGCACGTTCCAGAACGGCGTGTCGGCGGACAGCCCGGCGAACGCGCTGCCGTTATTGTTGGACGCCGAGCTGAGTGCGTAGAGGATCTCGCTGAAGCCGTGCGCACCGGGGTTGGCGATGCCGGAAACCGCCGCCGGCGTCATCACCGCAATCGCCGTACCGACCACCACCAGGGCACAAGGAATCAGCACCGTGAGGCTGGCCATCTTCATCTCGTAGGCCTCGATCTTCTTGCCCAGGTATTCGGGCGTGCGGCCGACCATGAGACCGGCGATGAACACCGCCACCACCGCGAACGCAAGCATGCCGTACAGGCCCGAACCGACGCCGCCGAAGATCACCTCGCCCAGCTGGATCAGCCACATCGGCACCAGACCGCCGAGCGGGGTGAACGAGTCGTGCATCGCATTGACCGAGCCGTTGGACGCCGCCGTGGTGGCCGTGGCCCAGATCGTCGAGTCGACGATGCCGAAGCGGGTTTCCTTGCCTTCCATGTTGCCGCCGGCCTGCAGCACCGAGGCATGCTGATCCACACCCAAATGAGTCAGCAGTGGATTGCCGGCCTGCTCCGCCGCCGTGCAGGCCAGCAGCAGCGGAATGAAGATCACCAGCATCACCGCCAGCAGCGACCAGCCCTGGCGGCGGTCGCCCACCATCGCGCCGAAGGTGTAGCAGAGCGCGGCGGGAATCAGCAGGATCGCCAACATTTCCAGGAAGTTGCTGAGCGGGGTCGGGTTCTCGAACGGGTGCGCCGAGTTGACGTTGAAGAAGCCGCCGCCGTTGGTGCCCAGCTGCTTGATCGCGATCTGCGAGGCGGCCGGGCCCATCGGCAGGGTCTGCGCGACGACCGGCACGGTGCGGGCCGCATCGTGGCCGGCGGCATCCTTCACCGTCTGCGTGTAGCTACTGGGCTGTACCACCGGCACGTCGACATACGGCCTGAAGTTCTGCACCACGCCCTGCGACACCAGCAGTAGCGACAACAGCAGCGACAGCGGCAGCAGTACATAAAGCGTGCTGCGCGTCAGGTCGACCCAGAAGTTGCCCAGGCCCGCCGCGCTGCGCCGGCTGAAGCCGCGGATCACCGCCACCAGCACCGCGATGCCGGTGGCCGCCGAGAGGAAGTTCTGCACCGCCAGACCCAGCATCTGGGTCAGGTAGCTCATCGTCGACTCGCCGCCGTAGCCCTGCCAGTTGGTGTTGCTGGCGAAACTGATCGCGGTGTTCATCGCCGAGTCGGGCGACACCGCGCCGAAATGCCCGGGGTTGAGCGGCAGCCACGGCTGCAGACGCTGCAACGCGTATACCGCGAGCAGGCCGAGCACGTTGAACAGCAGCATCGCCAGCGCGTAGCGCTTCCAGCCCATGTCCTCGTCGGGTTCGATGCCGCACAGGCGATAGATGCCGCGCTCGGCGCACGCGCCGACGCGGGTGACGCGATTGGGCGCCTCGGCGAAGACCAGCGCCATGTAGCTGCCGAGCGGTTTCACCAGCAGCAAAAGCACCGCCAGATAGAGGCCGAGCTGGAGGTAGTCGTTGGCGGTCATTCGAACCACCCCGGCTTGAGCAGGGCCACGCACAGGTAGCCGGCAAGCGCCACCGCGATCGCGATGGCCAGTCCATAGATCAGGGTCATGAGGGAAGTCCGTCGAAAAGTCGCGCGATGCCTGGAGCCCGACAGGCTCCCGGGCACGGCTCAGCGTCGGCCGAGCCGGTCGCAGATCAGCAGGAAGCCGATCGTGGCTGCGGTGAGCACGAGGGCGAGCAGCAGGTAGATGATGTCCATGGGCACGGGTTCCGTCGTTGCAACGGGGCGCACTGTAGGAATCGGCGCGTAACAACGGGGTAGCGGAAATCCGCTGCCCCGTATATATCGCGTAAAGATTCGCTCGAGTCGACGGCCGCCCCCCCCCGTAGGAGCGCACCCTGTGC
>JAGWMU010000057.1 GCA_028873095.1 Pseudomonadota bacterium
CAGCAGGACCTGGGTGGTGCGCGTTTCCAGGCCGTTGTTGCCGATGATCAGGCTGCCGAAGCCGGGAATGCCGTTGCCCCAGGGCTGGCTGCCGTTCTTCCAGAAGCTGCCGTCCGGATAACGGTTGCCGAGGGTGTAGACCAGGCCGTCGTAGCTGTTGATGCGGGCGATGGCGGCGCTGGTGTTCCAGTCGCCGATCTTGTTGCGCATGCCGATGCTGAACTGGTCGGAGTACGGCGTCTTGATGTGGTTGTTGACCAGGTCGACTTCCTTGCCGGTATTGGTGCCGGCCACCAGCGCCTGCAGGTTGGCGATGTCGAGGTAGGCCGGATTCCACGCGTAACAGGAGTTGATGCCGACCGTGCAAGGCTTCAGCGGCGTATTGAACTGGATCGTCGGCTGAGACAGAGCCGACTTGGTCTGTTCGACCTGCAGCGCCTCGTACAGGTTGCGGTCGTAGGAGCGCCCGATGCCGCCGAAGATCACGTGATCCTCGTCGCCGTTGAGGTCGTAGGAGAAACCCAGGCGTGGCGCGAAGTTGTTCTTCGGTGCGCTGCGGTTGTTCCCGGTGCTGACGTAATCGTTTACATTCACGCCCCCTTTCGCCAGCGACTGGGCATAGGTCTGCCCCGCGGGCGCGTTCGGGTCCTGGCTGTTGAATGCCGCGATGACGTTGGCCGGGGTGACGAAGTTGAGATACGACGGGGTTTCCTCGTAGTCCCAGCGGATGCCCAGGTTCAGGGTCAGCTTGTCGTTGACCGCCCAGTCGTCCTGGATGTAAGTGCCGAACTGCTTGTCCGAACTGGTGGCCACCGGACTCTGCCCGGGTGCCGGGGAGCCGAACTGCACCTGGTACGGAATCGTCTCGGTGCCGGCGTTCTGGGTGACGGCATAACTGAACAACGCATTGGCATCGCCGGCATCCTGCGCAGTCAGTTTCACCGCCTTGTACTTGATGCCCATCTTGATCACGTGGTCGCCATGCCACTCGAAGTCATTGAAGGTCAGGTCGTCCTGCAGGGACGGCCCCTTCTGGCCCTTGTTCTGCTGGGCCAACGGCGAATTGCCGGTCTGCAGGATCGTCTGGTTCTGGTTGTTGGACGGGGAATACCTCGCGCCCGCGCCGAGATTGGCGGGGGTCGGCGCGAAGAACGCATCTTCATACGTCATCTGCAGCCGGTTGAACCAGCTGTAGGCGCTGTGATCCCAGCGCACGTCGAAGCGCTTGTCGGTGTTGTTGGTGTCGAGGGCCGCCGATGGCGTGATGACGCCACCGATGCCGCCGACCTGGGTTTCGTCCCGGTACTTGCCGCTGAGTTCGAAGCGATCCCTGTCGGTAGGCTCGTAGTCGATCTTGCCGAACCAGTCGTTTTCCTTGAACGGCAGGCTGGCCGGGCCGAGCTGGGCCTTTGCGCTGGCCGGCAGCTGGTTTTCGTAGCCACTGCCGATCAGCCCGGGCACTACCGTGGTGGGGGTGTCGAATTCCTTGCCTTCGTACGCCACGAAGAAATGCGCCTGGTCCTGGATGATCGGGCCGCCGAGATCGAAGCCATAGTCCTTCTCGTGCGACGGGGTCTTGTTGTGGTTGGCCGCCTCGGACGGGGTCTCCGCGCGCATCACGGTATTGGTGAAGTCGCCGAACACGTCGCCGTGGAATTTGTTGGTGCCGGACTTGGTCTGGGCGACCACCGCGGCGCTCGAGATCTGGTCGTATTCCGCCTTGTAGTTGGACGTGATGACCTTGTACTCGCCGATCGCCAGCTGCGGAAATGGATTGCCTTGACTGGCGTTCTGGCCGGTGATGCCGCCCGGCAGGACGTAGTTCTTCTGGCCCACGCCGTCGATGTAGACATTGATGGCGGTGCTGGCCTGCGCACCGGAGCGCAGGCTGGTATTGCCGTTGGCATCGCGGGCGAACACCATGCCCGGCACGGTGTCGGCGAACTGCAGGAAGTTGCGCGAGGATTGCGGGGTGGTGTCGATCTGGCGCAGCGAGACATCGGTGCCCACCTCCGACGTTTTCACCTCCTGCAAGGTGGTGGCGGTCACGGTGACGGCGCCGAGGTTCGCGGCCGCGGGCGGCTTGGTCAGGTCGAGCGTGGCGGTCGAGGCCACGGTCAGGGTCACGGTGTGCTGCGTCCCGGAGCCGGCATCCACCTGGTAGGTGCCGGGCGGCAAGCCGACCAGTGCATAGCTGCCGTCACTGTCGGCCCGGGTGCGGCGTACGGCGCCGGTGGCGACTTCCCTGGCGGTGACCACCGCATTGGCGGCTGCGTGTCCGCGCAGCGTGGCATCCGAACTCGCCGCAATGGAAATGCCTGGCGCGCTGGCGATGGCGACGAACGATGCAGCCACCAGGCTTGCCAGCAGTTTCTTTCTGAAAAGCAACGACGTTTTCATGACAACCCTCCCCGGTAAATTTGATATGCGATCGGCGATCGCCGTCTTGCTTGATGCTCAGGCAGTGCCCGCGCCACAGGAATCGCGGACGACGATTTCGCAGCCGAGCGTCTGTACGGATGCGGGCGCCGGATCGGCCTTGTCGAGCTGCGCCACCAGATGTTCCAGCGCGATGCGGCCCAGCTCCACGATGCGTATCCGCACCGTAGTGAGCGGCGGCGTGACATAGCGGGCAACCGGGATGTCGTCGAAGCCGGCCAGCGCGATGTCCTGCGGGACGCGCAATCCCGCCTCCTTGAATGCGGTCAGGCAACCCACGGCCATCATGTCGTTCGCGGCGAACACGGCGCGCGGGCGCGTCCGCTGCGCCAGCAGTTCGCGCCCGGCGCGGTAGCCCGATTCCTCGGTGAAATCGCCCGCGACGATATGGATCGGAGCGTTCGGCGCATATTTCGCCATCGCCGTGCGATAGCCCTGGTCGCGCTGCTGCGCATCGAAATTGCTTTTCGGGCCGGCAATGAAGGCAACGCTGGAATGGCCCGCCTGCAGCAGGTGCCGCACCATCGCGCTTGCGCCGCCGAAGTTGTCGACGTTGAGCACGGCATGCGCCGTACTGTTCACCGCGCTGTTGATCAGCACGACCGGCAAGGACTTGGGCAGGTTGCTGCGCAGGAACGCGGCATCGACCCGCGCCGACAGGATCAACAGGCCGTCGACACGCCCCTGCATCGAGCGCACCGCGGCCGCCGCTTCCTCGGCGCCGTCGTGCGAGCTCGATACCAGCAGATGGAAGCCGCGCGCGCGCGCGGCCAGATCGATGCCGCGGATCAGTTCGGAAAAGAACTCGCCATACAGATCGGGCAGCAGCGCGCCGATGGTGTTGCTGCGTCGGGTGATCAGCATGCGCGCGGCCGCGTGCGGGACGTACTGCAGGCGGCTGGCGGCCGCGTGGATGCGTTCGCTGGTTTCGGCGGTGACGCCGCTGCCGCCATTCATGGCGCGCGATACCGAGGCCACGGAAACTTTGGCCTCTCGGGCTACATCTTTGATCGTGGCTGCCGACATAGGAGTAGGACCGAGATTCTGAAACCCTGATGTGGCAGCAACGTAATCGTTTTCATGCAAGTTTGTAAAGCACCAGTGAAACCAGGGATATGCTGCGTCGCGGAAAGGACTTTGCATGCTGTCGCAAGATCCGCAGGCAACCCTGTGCGGGCACGGTGTTGCGGCAGTCAAGGCAGACGAGACGGCGCTGTGGCGGCGCAGCAAGGAACGCAAAGCAAGGCGGCGGCGATTGGTGGCCGAGCTGCTGGAATTGCGAGTCTTGCCGCATTTTTGCGTATGGCGCGGAAGATCAATTTGTCGTTAAATCCAGGTTAATATTAGCGGACTCAAGTAACTGTATTCTCTACCTGTCACTGCAGGCGAACAAAACACAGGCAAGCCATTGAATTCACGATCATGTTGACCCTCCTGACCTTACCCATGGTGTTTGCCGCCGTCCTGATGGCCAGTGCGATCAGGCGTGTGCCGGTCGGCCAGGTGTATACGCTGTATCGACACGGCAAGATGGCGAGACTGCTGCAGCCGGGCATTCACCTGGTGCTGCCGCTGCGGGACCGGGTCGCCCACAAGATCGACCTGGCCGGCCAGACACTGCGCCTGGAGGAGCCGGGTTCGGAAGCCGGCGAGATGCGCGGCACGGTGTACTGGCAGGTGCTGGAACCGGAGCGTGCCGATGCGGTGTTCGAGCAGGTGGATCAGCTGATCCGGCGCGGCGCCATCGAGGCATTGCAGGGCGAATCCGGAGTCGATCTCGGCGACCGACGCGATCTGGGCAGGCACCTCAAACTGTCCTTGAACAACGCGCTGCGTGAGCGCGGCATGATGGTGACCCGGGTGGAACTCGAGAACACCTGAAGCAGGGGCCGAATCGTCACGAGTCGCGCCAGGGTGCCCCAGAGCGCCCGCGCCACAGGGGATTTGAGCGTCTTGCAACCCGCTTCGGCGGGTTTTCTTTTTTTGTGCGCCCGGCAGGGCGCTGGCATCGCGATCGTCCGCCCCGGATACTGCCCCATCCCGATCACCGCACAGGAAACGTCATGACCGCGCGCGCCGCCTTGCAGGCCCGGCTGGAACAAGGCATCGCCGAACTGGGCCTGGTCCTGCCGGCTGCAGCGGTGTCGCGGCTGCTCGACTACCAGGCATTGCTGCAGCGCTGGAACGCCGCCTACAACCTCACTGCGGTCCGCGATCCGGCGGAAATGGTTACCCGCCACCTGCTCGATTCGCTGGCGATCCTGCCCTTTGTGCAGGGCGCCACGCTGGCCGACCTGGGCACCGGCCCGGGCTTGCCGGGCATCCCCTTGGCGATCGCGGCGCCGGGGCGGGAAATCCTGCTGGTCGATTCCAACGGCAAGAAGGTGCGTTTCCTGCGCGAGGCGATCCGCAGCCTCAAGCTCGACGGCGTGCGTGCCGTGCAGTCGCGCGTCGAGGACGTGCAGGGCCA
This sequence comes from Pseudomonadota bacterium, assembly GCA_028873095.1. Classification (GTDB taxonomy): domain Bacteria; phylum Pseudomonadota; class Gammaproteobacteria; order Xanthomonadales; family Rhodanobacteraceae; genus Rhodanobacter. The sequence goes on from JAGWMU010000057.1 coordinate 4,910, forward strand.
GTTCGATTGCATCACCGCGCGCGCCTTCGCCAGCCTTGCCGAGATGCTTGGCTGGGGCGGCCATCTGCTGGCGCCGGGCGGCGTCTGGCTGGCGATGAAAGGCAAGCGGCCGGACGACGAACTGCCGGGCATCCCGGCCGGCTTCGCCGTGCGCGCCATGCATGCGCTGACGGTGCCGGGCCTGCCGGCCGAGCGGCACCTGCTGGTGCTGGCGCGAGCCTGAGCGGCCCCCCGCGCGACCCTGGTCCCGTAGGAGCGCACCCTGTGCGCGAAGGCTCTTGCCGCGGCCACTGCAAAGAGCCTTCGCGCACAGGGTGCGCTCCTACGGGGATGCCGGGTCGTCCAGCGCGCGGCCGTTGCTGGCGATCACCTGCGCGTACAGTTTCGCGCTGGCCTTGGGCGTGCGCTGCTGGGTGGCGAAGTCGACGTGGTACAGCCCGAAGCGCTTGGAAAAGCCCAGCGACCATTCCAGGTTGTCCAGCAGCGACCAGGCGTAATAGCCCTTCAGGTTCACCCCGGCCGCGATCGCGCGGTGCAACGCCTGCAGGTGCTGGCGCAGATAGCTGGTGCGCAACGGGTCGCTGACCACGGCCTCCTCGGCCACCGGCGGATCGTAGAAGGCCGAACCGTTCTCGGTGACGTAAAGCGGGATGTCGCCGTAGCGCTCCCTGAACCGGACCAGCGTCTCGGTCAGGCCCTGCGCGAAGACTTCCCAGCCGGTCTCGGTGTGGGTCCGGTTGGCCTGGCGCACCGCCACGGCCTTGAGCGGGTACGCGTCCACGGCGTGCCGGACCACCGCGCGGGTGTAGTAGTTGATGCCGACGAAGTCGACCGGCTGCCGGGTCAGCTTGAAGTCGTCTTCCGGGAAATCGGGCCAGGCGTCGCCGAAGATTTCCTTCAGCTCGGGCGGGTAGCTGCCCAGCAGCGCCGGGTCGGCGAACTGCAGATTCATGTAGGCATGCGCGCGGCGGGCGGCGGCGCGATCCTCGGCGCTGTCCGAGGCCGGGTACTTCGGCTCGATGTTGAACACCACGCCGATCTCGTGCCTGCCGTGCGCGCGATAGGCCTGGATGCCGGCGCCGCTGGCGCGCATCAGGTTGTGCGCGGCGATCGGCGCCTCGAACCGGTTGCGATGCCCCGGCGCCAGCGCGCCGTGCAGATAGCCGCCGTCGGTCACCACCCACGGCTCGTTGAGGGTGGTCCAGCGCGGCACGCGGTCGTCCAGCGCCTTGAACATCACTTGGGCGTACTCGGCGAACCAGTGCGCGCTGTCGCGGTTCAGCCAGCCGCCGCGGTCGTCGAGTGCGGCCGGCAGATCCCAATGGAACAGCGTCGCGTTCGGCGCGATGCCGTTTTCCAGCAGCTCGTCGACCAGCCGCGCATAGAAATCCAGCCCCTTCGGGTTGACCCGGCCGATGCCCTCGGGCAGCACGCGCGCCCAGTTGATGCTGAAGCGGTAGCCGTGCAGGCCCAGCGCGCGCATCAACTGCACGTCGTCCTTGTAGCGGCGGTAGTGGTCGCAGGCGACGTCGCCGGTATCGCCGTTGGCCATCATGCCCGGCGTATGGGCGAAGCGTTGCCAGATGCTCGGCCCGGCACCGTCGGCGAGCGGGGAGCCTTCGATCTGATAAGCCGAGGTGGCGGCGCCCCAGTGAAAGCCATCGGGAAAGCGGTAACTGCGGCCGGTCATGGGGCTCCTTGGCGATTCAAAGGGCTTGCTGTAAACGATTACACGGGCAGAATAGCCCAACCCTCCGCCGATGTGCAGACAGGCGCATGCCTCGAATGGAGTACGGCCGCCCTGGCCCAACGTACCGGAGATGCCGATGGCAACCGTCAGTCTGGATCAGCTGCGCAAGGTCTATCCGAACGGCAACGTCGCCGTGGCCGGGGCCAGCTTCGACATCGCCGATGGCGAGCTGCTGGTGCTGGTCGGCCCTTCCGGCTGCGGCAAGACCACCTTGCTGCGGATGATCGCCGGACTGGAAACGATCAGCGCCGGCACGCTGCGCATCGACGGGCGCGTGGTCAACGAGGTGGCGCCGAAGGATCGCGACATCGCGATGGTGTTCCAGAACTACGCGCTGTATCCGCACATGACGGTGGCGCAGAACCTGGGCTTCGGCCTGCGTCTGCGCGGATACAAGCCGGCGGACATCGAGCAACGCGTCGCCAGCGCGGCCAGAACGCTGGAGCTGGAACAGCGGTTGCACTCGCGTCCGGCCGCGCTGTCCGGCGGCCAGCGCCAGCGCGTGGCGTTGGGGCGCGCGCTGGTGCGCGACCCGAAGGTGTTCCTGCTGGATGAACCGCTGTCCAATCTGGACGCCAAGCTGCGGCTCTCGATGCGGGTGGAGATCGCGCGCCTGCACCGCCAGCTCGAGGCCACCATGGTCTATGTCACCCACGACCAGATCGAGGCGATGACGCTGGGCCAGCGCATCGTGGTGCTCGATGGCGGGGTGATCCAGCAGATCGGCCCGCCGATGAACCTGTACGACCGCCCGGCCAACCTGTTCGTCGCCGGCTTCATCGGCAGCCCGGCGATGAATCTGCTGCATGGCAGGCTGCGGATCGAGCAGGGCTGGAAATTCGCCACGGCGCACGGCGACATCGCGCTGGGCGAGCCGCCGCAGGCCGCGGCGTGGCGCGCATGGTGCGGGCGCGACTCGGTGCTGGGGATCCGTCCGGAAGACCTGCAGCCGCAGGAAGCCGGCCCGGCGGCCCTCAGCGCCCGGTTGGAAGTGCCCGAGCCGGTCGGCAACGAGATTTTCCTGAACCTGCGCTTCGGCGGACAGGCGCTGGTGGCGCGGGTATCCCCGCGCGCCCTGCCGGAGCCGGGCAGCCGCGTGGCGTTGCGCCTGGCGCTGGCGCGGCTGCACCTGTTCGACGCGCAAAACGGCATGCGCATCGACGCCTGAGCGCAAGCCGGGCGCGCCTCGCCGGGCGGGGAGCGCTGGCCCGGGCGAGGCATTACACTAGGAGTCCGCTCCAGAACCCTCATGCGTACGGTAGTTATCCATCCATGGCCCGTATCATCGCTGTCGCCAACCAGAAGGGCGGCGTCGGCAAGACCACCACTGCCGTCAATCTTGCTGCTGCGCTGGCTGCCGCAAAGCGCAGGGTATTGCTGGTCGACATGGATCCGCAGGGCAATGCGACGATGGCCTCGGGCGTCAACAAGCGCGAGGCCAGGCCCAGCGGCTGCGAAGTGCTGCTGGAGGAAGCTGACATCGCCGGTGCGGTCGTGCCGACGGTTGGCCATTACGACCTGCTGCCGGGCAACGGCGACCTCACCGCCGCCGAGCTGAAGCTGATGGATGCGCTGGCGCGCGAGCACCGCCTGAAGGAACAACTGGCGAAGATCGCGGCCAATTACGAAACCATCCTGATCGACTGTCCGCCATCGCTGAACCTGCTGACCCTGAATGCGCTGACGGCCGCCCACGGCGTGCTGATTCCGGTGCAGTGCGAGTATTTCGCGCTGGAAGGCCTGTCCAGCCTGCTCGACACGATCAAGGCGGTGCGCCAGCGGCTGAACCCCGCGCTGGAGATCGATGGCCTGCTGCGAACCATGTACGACGTGCGCAACAATCTCGGCAACGAGGTCTCCGCGCAGCTGATCCAGCACTTCGGCGACAAGGTGTTGCGCTCGATCATCCAGCGCAACGTGCGGCTGGCCGAGGCGCCCAGCCACGGCCAGCCGATCCACCTGTACGACCGCAGTTCGCGCGGCGCGATCGCCTACGTCGGGCTGGCCGGCGAAATGATCCGGCGCGAGCGCGGACTGCCGCGCGGCGAACCGGTCGAGACGATCGAAGACATCGAAGAACCGTCAGCACACGGCGGCGACACGGCGCTCGAGGCGTCGGTCGCCAACCATCAGGAATAGAGCATGGCCGCTGCGAAGAAACGTGGGTTGGGACGCGGGCTCGATGCCCTGCTGGGCGGCGCGGGCGAGGCTTCGCCGTCGGTGATCGCGCAGGAAGGCGAGCTGCGCATGCTGCCGATCCAGCAGATCCAGCCGGGCAAGTACCAGCCGCGGCGACACTGGAACGACGAGGCGCTGGACGAGCTGGCCTCCTCGATCAAGGTGCAGGGCCTGATCCAGCCGGTCGTGGTGCGCGCACTGGGCCGCGACAGCTACGAGCTGATCGCCGGCGAGCGCCGCTGGCGCGCCGCGCAGCGGGCCCAGCTGGCCGAACTGCCCGCCCTGATCAAGCAGGTGCCGGAGGCGTCCGTGCCGGCGATGGCGCTGATCGAGAACATCCAGCGCGAAGATCTCACGCCGCTGGAAGAGGCCGATGCGCTGAAGCGCCTGATCGACGATTTCGATCTCACCCATCAGCAGGCCGCCGATGCGGTGGGCCGCTCGCGCGCCAGCGTGTCCAACCTGCTGCGGCTGACCGAGCTGCCGGCGTCGATCAAGAAAATGCTGGACGAAGGCCGACTGGAAATGGGCCATGCGCGCTGCCTGCTGACCCTGCCCGAGCGCGACGCCGAGCGGCTGGCGCTGGAGGCGGCACGCCGCGGCTGGAGCGTGCGCGAGCTGGAGGGGGCCGTCCGCCGCGCGCAGCAGGCACCGGCGGGCACGCCGAAAAGTGCGCCGCCGCGCGATCCGAACGTCGCCGATCTGGAGCGTGAACTGGGCGAGCGTCTCGCCACCCGGGTCGAGCTGGCGCAGGGCCGCGGCGGTGGCGGCAAGCTGGTGATCCACTATCACAGCAACGACGAGCTGGACGGCATCCTCGGCAAGATCCGCTGAAAGAAGCCGCAGTGAGTGAAGAGGAGTGAGCAGCGAGAGAGAAGCACGGGTCGGCGCAACGTTTTTCTCACTCCTCGCTCCTCTTCACCCACTCCTCTGCCCGCACCACCCCGCACCACACGCAAGGTTATCGACATGCCGCAGCTTTCCGTCGTCGTTCCCGTGTTCAACGAGCGCGACAACATCCCGCCGCTGCTGGCCGAGATCGCCGCCGCGCTGCGCGGCAAGGTCGATTACGAGGCCGTCTATGTCGACGACGACTCCAGCGACGACAGCCGCGCCGTGCTTGTCGCGCAGAAGGCGCTGCACCCGGAACTGCGCGTGCTGCACCACGTCACCCGCAGCGGGCAGAGCACCGCCGTGTGGAACGGTGTGCGCGCGGCCCGGTCGCCGTGGATCGCCACGCTGGACGGCGACGGCCAGAACGACCCGGCCGACATTCCGAAACTGCTCGCCGCGCGCGATGCCGCCTCCGCCGAGGTGCGCCTGTTTGCCGGCTGGCGCACCACCCGCCGCGACAGCTTCAACAAGCGCATCTCCTCGAAAATCGCCAACGCGGTGCGCTCGCGCATGCTGCGCGACGCGACCCCGGATACCGGTTGCGGGCTGAAACTGTTCGAGCGCGAGGTGTTCCTGCGCCTGCCCTACTTCGACCACATGCACCGTTACCTGCCGGCGCTGGTCAAGCGTGCCGGCTTCGCCAGCCAGAGCGTGCCGGTCGGCCACCGCCCGCGCACCGCCGGGGTCTCCAAGTACGGCATGCTGGATCGCCTGTGGGTTGGCCTGGCCGATCTGCGCGGGGTGGCGTGGCTGATGCGCCGGGGCAAGGTGACCGAAGTCGAGGAACTGCCAGGCTCCTGACGGGCGCGAACAACATCGCGTTCGCCGGTCGTCGTATGCTGGAGCCTCCCCCGGGCCTTCTTCGCCGGCGCCGGAGAGGTAGAGCGGAGGGCGCGCAACGACTTGCGCACCCCGACCAAACGGGAGACCGCGCATGGGAATCCTCGTCAAGCGAGTCTACGAACCGGCCGCAAAAGCCGACGGCTATCGTGTGCTGGTCGATCGGCTGTGGCCGCGCGGCCTGGGCAAGGAGACCGTGCCGCTGGATCTGTGGGCGAAGGAGCTGGCGCCGTCGACCGCGTTGCGGCAATGGTTCGGCCACGAACCGACCCGCTGGGACGGGTTTCGCCATCGCTATGCCGCCGAGCTGGATGCCCGCGTCGAACATTGGCACCCGCTGGCCGAGCGGGCCGCCAAGCACACCGTCACCCTGCTCTACGGCGCGCGCGACGAGGAGCACAACAACGCGGTGGCGTTGAAGGCGTACCTGGAAAACTGGCTGCATACGCACGGCCCGCGCTGAAGCGCCGGCCAGACTCCTACGGTGCGCCGGCCCGCGGCCAGTTCGCGATGGCCTCGCGTGCCCGCATGCGGCCCAGCTCGATCAGCTCGCGCGCGCGATAGAACTCGTAGGCGAGCGCCATGTCGTGCGGCAACTGGATCAGCAGGTCCGGCTCGCAGGTGGCCAGACGCAGCCGCGACAGGTTCGCCTGCATCAGGTCCATCGACTGCATCAGCAGTTCGAACGTGCCCGGCTCGCGCGGGCGGCTTTCGCCTTGCGGAATCAAGCGGCCGATGAATTCGCCGATGCGATGGCGATAGCCGTTTTCGGCGCTCTCCGGCTGGATCGGCGGCGGCGTGGCCGTCGCCGCCGGCCCGTCCACGCTGACCGCGATCAGGTAGTCCGCGCTTGCGCGGATCAGCGGGGTCACCGGCACCGGGTTCAGCAGGGCGCCGTCGATCAGGCGGCGGCCGTCGACGATGTGCGGACGGAACACGGTGGGGATCGCGATCGAGGCACGGATGGCGTCGAACAGGCAGCCGCTGCTCAGCCAGACCTCGCGGCCGCGCTCGATGTCGGTGGCCACCGCGGTGAAGGCCAGTCGCAGGTCCTCGATCCGCACGTCGCCGACCAGCCCGCGCATGGTCTCGATGATCTTCTCGCCCTTGATCAGGCCGCCGCCGGTGAACGTCCAGTCGACCAGCCTGAGTACGTCGAGCTTGGCCAGCGCGCAGACCCAGTCGCGATACACGTCGAGCTTGCCGGCCGCATGGATGCCGCCGACCAGCGCGCCCATCGAGCTGCCGGCGATGGCCACGATCTCGAAACCCTGGCGCTCGATTTCCTCGATCACGCCGATATGCGCCAGGCCCTTCGCGCCGCCGGCGCCGAGCGCCAGCGCCACGCTGGGCCTGCGTGGCGCGGCTGCGGGGCCGGCGATGTCGGGGCTCGGCATCGTTCAGCCCGGCTGCTGCTGGTAGCCGCCAAGCGCCAGCTGCAGCAGGATCTTCATTTCCTCGCGCAGCGACAGCGGCGCGAGGATTTCCGCGTCCGGGCCGTATTTGAGCACGTCCATCAGCAGCTCCTTCGAATTGGAGTACGGCAGTTTCAGCTCGTAGCGGCCGTCCGGCAGCCATTCGCCCTTCTGCTGCGAATGCCAGTGTTCGTCGGCGACCCAGCGCGCGGCGTGCGGCGAGAAGCGAAGGGTGGCCCAGGCCTTGGGCTTGCCGGCGAAGATGCCGTAGCTGGAGGCCAGCAGGTCGTCGAGCTCGCTTTCGGCCACGTCGGTGGCGGCCGGTTCCAGTGCCTGCGCCTCGGCGATGCGGTCGACCGCGAAGCTGCGCAGCGCCTGGCGATCGTGATCCCATGCGTCCAGGTACCAGTTGTCGCGGTAATGGGTCAGCCGCTGCGGCGACACATGGCGGCGGCTGTCGGCATTGGTGGTGCGCGCGCGGTAGCGAAAACGCAGCTGGCGCCGTTCCAGCACCGCACCGGCGACGATCCGGAACACCTGCTGGTCGAGCTTGCGTTCGCCCCAGGGAATCACCCGGATGCGCTCGATCGGCAGCGCACTGCCGCTGCCGTGGTCGGACAGCAGGCCCTCGATGCGCGTCTTGAACGGCGCCAGCGCCCCGGCCAGCACGCCCGGGCCGGAGCGGCTGATCAGCTCGTTCAGCGCCAGCAGCGCGGCCAGCTCGTCGGAGGTCAGCCACAGGCCGGGAAGCTCGAAGCGTTCGCCTTCGCCGGCTTCGTAGCGAAACGCGGCCTGGTCGGTGCCGGCGCTTTCGATCGGTGCGCCCAGCGCGTCGCGCAGAAAGGCGACGTCGCGGTACAGCGTGGCGCGCGAGCATTCCAGCTCGCCGAGCAGGCGCGACAGCGCGATCGGGTAGTGCGCCGATTTCAGCAGGCGGTGCAAGGTCAGTATGCGTTCGTAGCGATCCATGAGGCTCACGGGGACATGGGGCGGCGGATTCGTAGCATGGTCGCGGGCTGCCGTGGCCGCAAGTCGTGGCGTGTCCGCCGTGGCCGTTCATTGCGAGTTCAAGCCGTCCCGCTAGGGTAGTAGGCCGGTACGATCAGACCAATGGATTATCCCCGATGAAAAAGACCTTGCTTGCCGGCCTCGTGCTGGCGACTTTCACGAGTTTTGCCGTGCAGGCCCAGGATGCCGCGCCTGCCAATTCCGACTCCGCGGCCAGCAACGGCGGCTGGAGCGGTTCGGGCGAGTTCGGCTTCGCCTCGTCCACCGGCAATTCCCGTTCGGAGAACATCAATGCCAAGCTGGGCCTGAATCAGGAAAACGACCAGTGGAAGAACAATTTCTTCCTCGATGCCCTGCGCTCGAAGAGCCAGCAGAAGGTGGTCGATGCATCGGGCAATACGCTGACCCGGTTCGATACCACCGCCAACCGCTACGACGGCGGCGCCTCGGTGGGACTCAAGCTCGATCCGCGCAGCTACATCGTCGGCGCCGCGCGTTACGAGCATGACGATTTCGGCGCAAACCTCTGGCAGGGCGTGGTATCGCTGGGCTATGGCTACATCGCCTTGAAGGACGCCCGCAACGAGCTGTCGTTCGAGATCGGTCCCGGTTACAAGAAATACCGGCAGGCCAACCAGACCGTTGCGGTCAATGGCGTCAGCGTGCAGAAGCCGCAGCCGACCCGCAGCGAAATGGTGGCCCGCGGCCAGGCCAACTACAAGCACCGGCTGACCGAGAACACCTCGTTCGAGGACACGTTTCTGATGGAAGCGGGCTCCAAGAACACCTACCTGCAGAACGATGCCGGTCTGGCGGTCAGCATGACCCGGAAGCTGGCGTTGAAGGTGGGTTTCCAGGTGCGCCACAACAGCGACGTGCTTGCAGGCATCAGGAAAACCGACACCCTGGCCACCACCAATCTGGTGTACAGCCTCTGAGCCACCCGCGACCCCGGGCGTAGGAGCGCACCCTGTGCGCGAAAGCCTTTGTTTTCTGGCCCTGTCAGCGAAAAGCTTTCGCGCACAGGGTGCGCTCCTACACGGGGTCTTTCGACGGGATGCTGTCAGCCGGCGAGCAGTTCGTCCGCGCCTTGCGCCAGCAATGCCGCCGCCACCTGACGGCCCAGTGCGACGGCCTGGTCCGTGGCGCCGCCGGCTTCGGCCAGCAACAGCCGGCCGCTGGTCGCATCGCCCACCAGCCCGCACAGATGCAGGCCGTGTTCGACCAGCATGCACCAGGCGCCGACCGGCACCGTGCAGCTGCCGCCCAGCGCCTGGTTCATCGCCCGCTCGGCGGTGACGGCGAGCCGCGTGTCGGCATCGTCCAGCGCAGCCAGCAGCGCCAGCACCGCGGGCTGGTCGCTGCGGGCCTCGATCGCGATCGCCGCCTGGCCCGGCGCCGGCAGCCAGTCGGGTGCGGCCAGCCGGGCGCGAACGCGCGAGGCCAGGCCGAGCCGCTCCAGCCCGGCGCAGGCGAGCACGATCGCGTCGTAATCGCCGTTGTCGAGCTTGCCCAGCCGGGTGCCGACATTGCCGCGCAGGTCCAACAGCACCAGATCCGGCCGCAACGCGCGCAGTTGCGCCTGCCGGCGCAGCGACGAGGTGCCGACCCGGGCGCCGGGCGGCAGCGCGGCGAGGTTGGCGTAGTGGTTGCTGACGAACGCATCGGCCGCATCCGCACGCGGCAGGATCGCCGGCAGCGTGAAACCCGTTTCGAGCTGGGCCGGCACGTCCTTCAGCGAATGCACGGCCAGATCGGCGCGGCCTTCCAGCATCGCCACTTCGAGTTCCTTCAGGAACAGTCCCTTGCCGCCGATCGTCGCCAGCGGCCGGTCCAGGATCTCGTCGCCGCGGGTGGTCATCGGCACCAGCGCCACCGCCAGGCCGGGGTGCGCGGCGCGCAGCAGCGCGGCCACATGCTCGGCCTGCCACAGCGCGAGCGCGCTCTTGCGGGTGGCGATACGCAGGGTGGAAGGGTTCATCGGAACTCCGCGACATTCGGCAGTGTCGTATTGTCGCGTAGTTTGCGGGTGGCGGTACGGCGGCTCATGCCGGCGTGGCGCGACGTATCGGCGCAGGCCGGATACCATGCGCACATGCAAAGCGGGCGGCAGGCCCGCTACGATGGTCGGCAACTCACGGGAGTTCATCATGCAAAGCGGCAATCCGGCACTCAACAAGAACACCTTCCTCGATGCCGCCAGCGGCGCGCTGGTGGCGCATGGCGACGAGGTCATGACGATCAACGGCACGGTCAACAAGACCGGCCTGCTGCTGGTGCTGGCCCTGGTCGGTGCGATGGTCAGCTGGAGCCGGTTCCATGGCCCGGCCAGCCTGCCGTCGATGCTGCCGCTGATGCTGGGCGGTGCGCTCGGCGGCCTGGCGCTGGCGATGGTCACCATCTTCAAGAAGACCTGGGCGGGCTATACCGCGCCGCTGTACGCGCTGGCGGAAGGGCTCTTCATCGGCGGGCTGTCGGCCATCTTCGAGATGCGCTATCCCGGCATCGTGATGCAGGCGGTCGGCCTCACCTTCGGCGTGATGGCCGCCCTGCTGATGGCCTATCGCAGCGGGCTGATTCGCGCCACCGAGAAATTCAAGCTCGGCGTGGTCGCCGCCACCGGCGGCGTGCTGTTGCTGTACCTGGCCAACATGGTGATGGGCTTCTTCGGCCACTCGATGGGCTTCATCAACGGCGCCAGCGGCCTGGGCATCGCCTTCAGCGCGGTGGTGGTGGTGATCGCCGCGCTCAACCTGATCCTCGACTTCGACATGATCGAGCAGGGCGTCAACGCCCGCGCGCCGAAGTACATGGAGTGGTACGGCGCGTTCG
>JAGWMU010000058.1 GCA_028873095.1 Pseudomonadota bacterium
CTGCAGGTGCTGGTGCTGTGCCCGACCCGCGAGCTGGCCGACCAGGTCAGCAAGGCGATCCGCAAGCTCGCCGCGAACATCCCCAACGTGAAGCTGCTGACCCTGTGCGGCGGCATGCCGCTGGGTCCGCAACTGGCCTCGCTGGCGCACGACCCGCACATCGTGGTCGGCACCCCCGGCCGGGTGCAGGAACACCTGAAGCGCGAAAGCCTGCACGGCGGCGGCATCAAGGTGCTGGTGCTGGACGAGGCCGACCGCATGCTCGACATGGGCTTCACCGAGGCGATCGACGACATCATCGGGCGCATCGCCAAACACCACCAGACCCTGCTGTTCTCCGCCACCTACCCGGAGGAGATCCGCGCCGTCAGCCGGCGCGTGCAGAAGGACCCGGTCGTGGTCACGGTGGACGCGCCGGCAGAGCAGCGGCCGGCGATCGAGCAGCAGTTCATCGAGGTGGAGCAGGCCAGCAAGCCGGACGCCCTGGCGCAACTGCTCGGGGGCGAGAAGGGCCAGCACGCGCTGGTGTTCTGCAATATGCGCCGCGAGGTGGATGCGGTGGCGCAGGAACTGGACCGCCGCGGCTTCTCCGCACTCGCGCTGCATGGCGACATGGAGCAGCGTGACCGCGACGAGGTGCTGGTGCGCTTCGCCAACCGCAGCTGCGCGGTGCTGGTGGCCACCGACGTGGCCGCGCGCGGGCTGGACATCGCGGCGCTGCCGCTGGTGGTCAGCTACGACATCGCGCACGACCCCGACACCCACACCCACCGCATCGGCCGCACCGGACGTGCCGGCGAGTCGGGCCTGGCGATCACCCTGTGCACGCCGCGCGAGCGGCCCAAGGCGGCGAATATCGAACAGATGCTCGGCGTGGCGCTGGCCTGGCGGCCGCTGAAGATCGCGCCGCCGCGCGGCAAGACGCTCAACCTGGCGCCGATGAAAACCCTGGTGATCGACGCCGGCCGGCAGGACAAGCTGCGCCCCGGCGACATCCTCGGCGCGCTCACCGGCGACGCCGGCCTGGCGGCCACCGACATCGGCAAGATCGACGTGTTCGCCACCCGCGCCTATGTCGCGATCGGCCGCGCGCAGGCGAACAAGGCGCTGGAACGCCTGCGCGCCGGCCGGATCAAGGGCCGCAATTTCCGCGTCCGCCCGCTGGGCTGACGCCGACCCGATCGCCTTCCCCGACACCGCCACCTGGTATCCGCATGCGCCGCCTGATCATCGCCCTCGCCTTGCTGCTCGCCGCCACCGCCTGCCCGGCCGCCATCCCGGTCTACGGCTACAAGATCGTGCACGTCTACCCGCACGACACCTCGGCCTACACCGAGGGGCTGTTCTACAAGGACGGCTACCTGTACGAGAGCACCGGCGAACAAGGCCGGTCGACCGTGCGCAAGGTGCAGCTGGCGACCGGCAAGGTGCTGCAAAGTCACGACGTGCCGGCACGCTATTTCGGCGAGGGCATCGTCGACTGGAAGGGCCGCCTGGTGCAGCTCACCTGGCAGAGCGAGACCGGCTTCGTCTACGACCTCGCCAGCTTCAAGCTGCTGCGCACGTTCAGCTACCCCGGCGAGGGCTGGGCGCTGACCCGCGACAGCAGGCACCTCTACATGAGCGATGGCTCGGCGGTGCTGCGCATCCTCGATCCAGACACGCTGAAGGCGACCGGCAGCATCATGGTCGAGGCCAACGGCATCCCGGTGACCAACCTCAACGAGCTGGAATGGGTCAAGGGCCAGATCTACGCCAACATCTGGCTGACCAACCGCATCGCCCGGATCGATCCGGCCAGCGGCCACGTCATCGGCTGGATCGATCTCGACGGCCTGCTCGACGTGAACCGGCTGCCCGACCCCGGCAACGACGTGCTCAACGGCATCGCCTACGACGCCGCGCACGACCGCCTGTTCGTCACCGGCAAGCGCTGGCCGAAGCTGTTCGAGATCAAGCTGGTGAAGCGGCCCACCAAACGGGAACGAGGGGAAAGGAGCGAGAAATGAGTGGAAGGCGGAATGGACGCTGGAATGCCGACCCCGCCTTGACCCACCCTGCCCATCGCTGCCATCGATCGAGCCGGCATCCGATCCGATCTTTGGCCTCTCAGAAAACCCGGACGCCACGGCAGCTCGTGCCTGCGTCCAGGAGCAGGCCGGCAATGCATTCGGCGCTGATCCTCTCCATGCACACCGGCTCCGTCGCCACCCGGCACGCCTTGCCATAGCAGTTGACGCAATCGAGTTCGGCCTGGACCGCGCGGACCTTCCGGCCCATCGGCTTGACCCGGCGCGGGTCGGTGGGGCCGCAAATCATCACCATGGGCCGGTCCGCGGCGGCGGCGATGTGGGCGTTGCCGGTGTCGTTGGCGACGATGCACGAAGCGGCTTCGCAGACGGGGATGATCTGCAGCAGCGGCAGCATGTTCAGATTCACCGCCGCGGTGCCATCATTGGCGTTGATGGCGTCGACGATGGCCGCGCATTCCTCGACTTCCTCCGGCCCCCCGATCACGGCGATCCGGGCGATACCCCGCGCACGCAGCAGTTTTCCAAGTTCCGCGTAGCGCCCGGCGCCCCAGCGCTTGAGCCGGCTTCCGGCCTGCGAGCCAGGCAGGAAAACCGCAAACCGCAGGGGCTGCAGCCCGTGCCTGGAAAGCGTGGCAAGGGCCTGTCCCCTTGCGGCGGCCGGCACGTGCAGCACCGGCCGCTCGGTGTCCGCCGCAATGCCCGCAGCGGCCAGCATCGAACGCATGCTGTGGAACACGTGGGTCTTCGGATCGCGATCGCCCGGCTGGACCGTGTAGGGAAAGCCGCCCCGCCGCCCCCACCGGCGCGGGATCCGATGCCCCGTGAGCAGCAGCAGGGCGAGCAGTATCCGCGTATGGTCGGTGCGCTGAAGGTCGACGAGCAGGTCGTAGCGGCCCGCCCGAACCCGGCGCAGCCATTCGATATGCCGCCTGAAGCGATGCTTCCGGTCGCGGACGTCGATGTCCACGATGTCGTGGAACCGTGGATCGTGCGCGAACAGGCGCGCGGCGGACGGCAGCGTGTTGAGGTGGATCGCCGCGGCGGGAAACGCGCGGCGGATGTCTTCCATGATGGCCGAGGCGATCGCGGCATCGCCAAGCGCGCTCCACTTGATGATCAGGATGCGGCGGACCTCGGCCCGCGTCGTCAGGGCGGTGTTCACGGTCGCAGCATACCCGCATGCATCCGCGCCGGCACGCCGGGCGTTGGTGCGACTGCCGGCACTGCCGGGCGGGAATCAGGCTCCCGCCGGCATGTTTGCCATGCCCGGCGAATGGCCGGATGTCCGCTTCATGGCGTCGCGTCGGCAGGAAATTCCGCGCCGGCAGCCGCTGCCAACGCATCTCGCCGGGCACCGGGCTCCTGCGCGCCGGCTTCGACGATCGCCGCGATGCTGGATGCGGTCGTTTCCGGGGTCATGTCGCTGGCCTGCACCACGTGGTTGCCCGGACCGTACGGCCCCCATTCATCGGCATTGGTGGTGGTGAAGATGCCCAGCGTGGGCACGCGCGAGGCACAGGCCAAGTGCATGATGCCGCAGTCCAGACTGATGTAGGCATCCAGCGCGGCAAGCACGCTGGCCAGCTTGCGCAGGTCGCTGGAGTAGTACGTCGGGTAGCGCGAGTCCAGCATCGAGCGGCCGAACATCGGGATGATTTCCAGCAACTGGCAGTCCGGGCAGCGGGCTTCCAGTGTTTTCATGAAGCGCATCCACCAGTCCGGTTCGAGCAGCTTGGGGCCGGTGGCATTCGCGAAAATGCCGACGGTTCTGCGCCGCGGGACCGGCAGTTGCGGCGCGGCGAACAGCCGGCCCAGGACCTGCCGGCCCCTGGCCAGTTCGGCATGATCCAGACGGATATCGGGCACCGGGTAGCCGGTTGCCGCGCCGGCCCGGCCCAGCGCGCTGCGCAACAGGAATACCGGACGCTGGCCATTGTGCGGCACATCCCCGGGTACCGCGACCGCATGGGTCACGTTGCCGGTCTTTTTCGGACTGCTGAAACCGAGCTTGCAGGTGGCCCTGGCCATCCGCAGAAACAGGCGGGCGGTCTGCGATTGCGGATCGGGGTCGATCGCCAGGTCGTAATGCGTCCGGCGCATGCCGCGCATCACGCCCAGCCAATGCAGCGGATGCCCGACCCCGTGCGCGGGCAACTGGAAGACCCGGTTGACGTTGTCGTAGCGGCCGTAGACGGCGGCGCTCGCCGGATTGCGCGTGATGATGTCGATTTCCGCCCCGGGCCAGGTCGCTTCCAGTTCCTGGATCAACGGCGTGAGCAGCAGCGTATTGCCCAGCGCGAGGCTGATGCGGCAGATCAGGATGCGATGGATGCCGGTGACCGGCAAGGGTTCGCCGCTCGGTTGCGCCGCCGTGCCGAACAGCAGCCGCATCAGGCCCCGAGCCGCACGCCGGCGCAGGTCGCCCGCATTGAGCGGGCGGCGCATGGTCCGCGATCGAGGTCGGCCGGGCAACAAAGGCATGGCGAGCGTTCCTGCAGGTGGTGGTACATGATGAGCTGGAATCCTGCCGATTCGGTAGCGACATGATTGGCAAGGCAAAATCGGCCGGCCTTGGCAAGTCGACCGAAGCCGCCGTTTTTCGACACGCGATGATCGTCTGCGCGGATTGTGGCTTTGCGCGGCATGAGGAGCAAAGCTGGCGGAGTCGCCCGGCGACGATGCATGGCTGCGCGCATCGTGAAGGCCGTCGCGGACGACCGGGACGAGAGCTATCCGGGCTCTCCCGGAAGCCGGTTTGCCCGCATCAACGGGATCCTGCCGCGCCGGTCCGGCGGCGTCTTCAGCCAGTCCACCGCGCCACGCCCGGCCAGCGCGCCGCTGGCGAAACAGGCGGTGAGCAGGTAGCCACCGGTCGGCGCTTCCCAGTCCAGCATCTCGCCGGCGCAGAACACGCCGGGGCGATGCCGCAGCATCAGCGCGTCGTCCAGCGCCTCCAGCCGCACGCCGCCGGCGGTGCTGATCGCCTCGGCCAGCGGGCGCGGCGCGCGCAGCTGCAACGGCAGCGCCTTGAGCCGCGCCGCCAGCGCCGACGGATCGGCCAGCGTGGCCTTGTCGGTCAGCTCGAACGCCAGCGCGCATCGGGCCGGATCGAGCCCGGCGCGGCGACGCAGCCAGTCGCCGATGCTGTGCTTGCCGCGCGGCGCGGCGAGTCGGTCGGCGAGCACCGCTTGCGTGTGACCGGGCACCAGATCCAGGCGCAGCGTCGCCGTGCCGTGTGCGGCGATCTGTTCGCGCAGGTCGGCGCCGATCGCGTACACCAGACTGCCTTCGATGCCGTATTCGCTGAGCACGCATTCGCCCTGGCGGGTCTGCGTGCCGCCGTCGCGACCGGTCCAGATCGCCACCACCGGCTTCAACGGCGCGCCGGCGAAACGGCGACGCAGGTGCTCGCTCCATGCCAGCTCGAAACCGCAGTTCGCCGGCTGCAGCGGCGCGATGTCGACACCGGCCTGCCGCAGCGGCGCCACCCATGCGCCGTCGGAACCGAGTTGCGGCCAGCTGGCGCCGCCGAGCGCCAGCACCACGGCATCGGCCTGCACCGCTCGCTCGCCGTCGGCCGTGGCAAGACGCAGCGCGCCGTCGTCCTGCCAGCCCAGCCAGCGATGATGCATGTGAAAGGCCACGCCGCCCGCGCGCAGCCGGCGCACCCAGCCACGCAGCAACGGTGCCGCTTTCAGGTCGACGGGAAAGACTCGGCCGGAACTGCCCGTGAACGTCTCCACGCCCAGCGCACGCGCCCAGGCGCGCAACGCGTCCGCGTCGAACGCACGCAACCAGTGCGCGATCTCGCCCTGGCGCTCGCGGTAGCGCCCGACGAAACTCGCGAACGGCTCGGCATGCGTGAGGTTCAGCCCGCCCTTGCCGGCCAGCAGGAATTTGCGTCCGACCGAACCCATCGCGTCGTACAGGTCGACTGCCACGCCGGCGTCGATGGCCTGTTCGGCCGCCATCAGCCCGGCCGGTCCGCCGCCGATGATCGCCAGTCGGGGAGTGGCTGCCTGCGTCATCCCGCCATGGTGGCATGCCGCCTGCTCCGGCGATAGCCGGAGTCCTCCCGGCACCGGACCGCAGGTTCGGACATGGCGCAACGCCCCGCGCCCGCGGGCCGTCCCGGCCAGCCCGACACGCGCGAAGACCCTGAAACCGATGACGCCGCATCGATGAAAAGCCCGGCCGGCGCTTCTGCGATGCGGCTCCCACCCACTGCGAAAAATTCCCATAGACGCCCCGGCGGCGCTCGCCATACCTTCCAGAGATTCGTCAAAGGGGAGTCACGGCGAATGATCCTGTCACGGCGACATC
This sequence comes from Pseudomonadota bacterium, assembly GCA_028873095.1. GTDB lineage: Bacteria > Pseudomonadota > Gammaproteobacteria > Xanthomonadales > Rhodanobacteraceae > Rhodanobacter. The sequence continues at coordinate 6,357 of JAGWMU010000058.1, forward strand.
GCTCCTGTGGTCCGAGCCGCCCTGATCAAAAGCAAGCCCGTGTGCCGGGTTCGGTTGGAGAGCCGATCGCAGAGCAGCAGCCATGGGCGTTCGCGGGGTCGTTTTGCATTCTTGGAAATAAACCAGTCGTCGCGTGAAAAGCGGCATGTCCTTGCTTGGGATCCACGCGATCACATCAAGTCGGTTTGTCCTGAAAATCATTGGGGTGTCATATATGTCATATTTGAAAAGCAGTCTGTTCAAGGCGGTCGCGGCCTCAGCCCTGCTGAGCCTGACCGCGAGCGCAGCCTTTGCCAACGGCAATGGCAATGCGCAACAAGCGGTCAATCCCTACGCGCCGGCCTACGGGCACGCCTACCGCCACGGCGCGGTTCCCACCAGGGAAGCCCACAAGCGGATGAGGCAGTTCGCGGCGCTGCACGCGACCTATGCGGCCACCACCGCGGCCACCGGCTCGCAGACCCTCAGCTACGGCGGCGGTGTCGACGGCATCGGCGTCACCAGCGGCACGCCGAAGGTCTATATCGTGGTCTACGGCAGCCAGTGGGGCACCTCCGGCACCGACGGCAGCGGCAACATGACCCTGTCCAACGACCCGGTCGGCGCCGTGCCCTACCTGCAGAACCTGTTCAAGAACCTGGGTACCGGCGGCGAACTGTGGTCCGGCGTGATGACCCAGTATTGCGACGGCTCGCTGGTGAGCAACGGTGCCACCTCCTGCCCGTCGGGTGCTCCGCACATCGGCTACCCGACCGGCGGCGCCTATGCCGGCATCTGGTACGACAACTCGGCTTCTTCACCGCAGCAGGCCACCGGCGCCCAGCTGGCCCAGGAAGCGATCAAGGCCGCGCAGCACTTCGGCAACACCACCGCGGCATCCAACCGCTACGTGCAATACGTGATCCTGTCGCCCACCGGAACCACCCCGGACGGGTTCAACACTTCCAGCGGCAATTTCTGCGCGTGGCATGACTGGAACGGCGACCAGAGCGTCACCTCGCCGGTCGGCGACGTGGCCTTCACCAACATGCCCTACGTCTACGATGCCGGCACCAGCTGCGGCACGGGCTCGGTCAACGGCAGCACTGCGCAGGGCAATCTCGATGGCTTCTCGATTGTCGAAGGCCACGAGTACGCCGAGACGCTGACCGACCAGAACCCGGCCGGCGGCTGGACCAACCACGTCACCGGCTCGTCCAGCAACGGCCAGGAAGACGGCGACGAATGCGCCTGGATCTCCTCCGGCCAGGGCGCCACCGCGAACGTGGTGATGGGCAGCAGCACCTTCCCGATGCAGAGCACCTGGTCGAACGACACCAACGAGTGCGACATCTCGCACCCGATCGTCGGCGGCAGCACCAGCGGCGGTACGCCGGTGGCGAACTTCAGCGACACCATCAGCGGCCTGACCGTGAACTTCACCGACAGCTCCACCGACACGGGAGGCACGATCTCCTCGCGCTCGTGGAACTTCGGCGACGGCAGCAGCTCGACCGCGACCAACCCGAGCCACACCTACGCCGCCGCGGGCACCTACAGCGTGGCGTTGACGGTGACCGACAGCACCGGTGCCACCAACACCAAGACGCAGTCGGTGACGGTCTCCAGCGGCGGCGGCGGTGCAACCCAGCTGCTCGGCAACACCGGCTTCGAAAGCGGCACGGCCACCCCGTGGTCGATCAGCTCCGGCGTGCTCTGCAGCAACAGCACCTGCTCCGGCCAGACCGCTCATGCCGGCAGCTGGTTCACTTGGCTGGACGGTTACGGCAGCGCGCACACCGACACCGTGTCGCAGAGCGTGGCGATCACCGCCGGCAAGACCTCGGCGAACCTGTCGTACTACCTGCATATCGATACGGCGGAGACCAGCACGACAACGGCCTACGACAAGCTGACCGTGCAGGTGTACAGCAGCTCGGGCACCTTGCTGACGACGCTGGCGACCTACTCGAACCTCAACGCCGCCAGTGGCTACACGCTGCATACCAACAGCCTTGCCGCGTACATCGGCCAGACGGTGACGATCAAGTTCACCGGTACGGAAGACAGCTCGAACCAGACCTCGTTCGTGCTGGATGACGTGACCTTGAACGTGCAGTAACGCGTCCCGGCGAAGGCTGCGCTGCCAGCAGCCCATTCGCCACGACGATCCCCGGAGCCCGGCCCCTGGCCGGGCTCTTTTTTTGTCGTCGTGGCATCACTCGCGGACGAAAGACCGCAGCCTGCGCCGGCGATGCGCCCATCGCCGACGCCCGCGTTGTATCGTTCGCGCATCCCGCTGACGGAGACGACCGATGCCCAAAGCCATGCCCTTCCTGTGGTCCATCCTGCTGGGCGCAGCCGGTGCCTGCCAGGCAGCGACGCCGGCCGTGCCGCGCGAACAGCCGGCGCTGCACGCACTGGCCCGCGCACCGAGCGAAGCGGAACTGCGCGCCACGATCACGCGGCTGGTGAGTTTCGGCACCCGCCATACGTTGTCGGACACGAAGTCCGATACCCGCGGCATCGGTGCCGCGCGGCGCTGGGTGAAGTCGCGCTTCGAGGCCATCTCGCGCGATTGCGGCGGCTGCATCGAAGTGGTCACGCCTTCGCAGATATTCACCGGCAAGCGCATCCCGACCCCGACCGAGGTGATGGACGTGGTCGCGATCAAGCGCGGCAAGGGCGACCCCAAACGGGTGATCGTGATGAGCGGCCATCTCGATTCGCGCGTCACCGACATCATGAACAGCCGCAGCGACGCGCCGGGCGCCAATGACGACGCCTCCGGCGTGGCCGCGCTGATCGAGGCGGCACGCCTGCTGTCGAAACAGGACAGCGACGCCACCCTGGTCTTCGCCGCACTGTCCGGCGAGGAGCAGGGCCTGTACGGCGGCAAGGTGCTGGCCGACTACGCCGTGGCGCAGGGCTGGCAGGTCGAGGCCGATCTCAACAACGACATCATCGGCAACAGCCGGGGCCAGAACGGGGTGCTCGACAGCACCACGGTGCGGGTGTTCTCCGAGGGCACCAAGAGCAACGAAACCGCGGCGCAGGCGAACTACCGTCGCTACCACGGCGGCGAAGTGGATTCGCCTTCGCGCAACCTGGCCCGCTACATGGCCACCCTGGCCGACGGCTATCTGCCGGACCTGCGGGTGCGGATGATCTATCGCACCGACCGCTTCGGCCGCGGCGGCGATCAGGTGGAATTCCTGGAAGCCGGTTTCCCCGCCGTGCGCGTCACCGAAGCGCATGAGGATTACACCCGCCAGCATCAGGATCTGCGCACCGAGCACGGGATAGCCTATGGCGACACCATCGCCGGCATCGACTTCCGCTACCTGGCCCGCGTCACCGCGCTCGACACCATCACCATGGCCGCGCTCGGCCGCGCACCGGCGCCGCCCACCGGCGTCGCCACCGCGGGGGCCGTGGCCACCGACACCACCATCACGTGGAACAAGGTTCCCGGCGCCGCCGGCTACCGCGTGCACTGGCGCGACACCACGGCGCCGCAATGGCAGTACGAACGCGCCGTCGGCGATACCGACCGCGCGGTGCTCGACGACGTGGTGATCGACGACTGGTTCTTCGGCGTCTCGTCGGTGTCCGCCGATGGCTACGAAAGCCCGGTGGTCTTTCCCGGTTTCGCCGGCAGCTTCAGGCGTTCGCCGCCGGCCGCGGCCAAGTAGCTGCAAGCGCCGGCCCGGGCCTGTTCAAGTGCGTCTCGAATGACCCCCGCCTTGCAGCGCATTTGTTGACGCTGTGTTCGCTGCCGAGCGATTTTCAGTGTCGGAGCCCGCTCGCGGGCGTTCTCCAGAGCGTTCGCACACTTCGGTGCGCTCCTGCGGCGCCGGGCACCCGGTCATTCGTGATGCCCGGAAGTCCGATGGCACAGCACCAGCTCGGGTTCGTGCCGCCGGTTGCCCTGCGCCAGGCCGATGCCGAGTTCGGCCAGTGCCTGCCCGGTCGCCTCGTCGTTGACCCACTCGGCCACCACCGTCAGGCCGAGCCGATGGCCGATGTCGGCGACCGCGCGCACCATCGCATGGCTGATCGGATCGGTATCCATGTCCTGGATGAAGCTGCCGTCGATCTTGATGATGTCCACCGGCAGGTTCTTCAGGTACGCGAACGAGGACATGCCGGTGCCGAAGTCGTCCAGCGCGACCATGCAGCCGATCTCGCGCAGGCGCGCCATGAAGCGCGCCACCTGCGTCAGCTGGCCTACCGCGACGGTCTCGGTGATCTCGAAGCACACCCGTTGCGGCGGTACCCGATAGTGCTGCAGCAGCTCGATGATCCGTTCGGCCAGCGCATCGTCCTCGATACTGGCGCCGGACAGGTTGATCGCCACCAGTTGCAGCGCGCTGCCGACCGGATGCAGCTGTGCGAAATTGGCCAGTGTGGTCTCGATCACCCAGCGGTCGATCATCGGCATCAGGCCGTAGCGTTCGGCGGCCGACAGGAACTCGCCCGGCAGCACCAGCCGTCCGGTCTTGTCCCGATAACGCAACAGCAGCTCGATGCGTGTCCCGGCCATGACGGACGGCAGCAATGGCCAGACCTCCTGGTAGGCCAGCACCAGCCGGTGTCCGTCGATGGCCCGGCGTAGCCGGTTGGCCCACTCCATCTCGTGGCGCCGGCGCACGGTCTGTGCATGCTGTCCGGCGTAGACATGCACGCGGTTGCGGCCCTGCTCCTTGGCCATGGAACAGGCGGTGTCGGCGTGCGCCAGCAGAACCTGCATCGTACAGTCCGGCTGATCGATCAGTGCCACGCCGATGCTGGCGCTGATCCCGTGCTTGTGCCTTTCCCACGGGAACACATAATCCCCGATGCTGCGACGCAGGCGTTCGGCCAGCTGGCTCACGGCCGCGACATCCCCTCTGCGCACGGCAAGCACGCCGAACTCGTCGCCGCCCAGCCTGGCCAGCACATCGTCGCCGGACAGCTGCGCGCGCATCACCGCGGCCAGCCCGATCAGCATCTGGTCGCCGGCCGCGTGGCCGTTGGTGTCATTGATCAGCTTGAACTGGTCCAGGTCGATGTACAGCAGCGCACTCGCCGGTGCCTGCTCGTCGGTCCCGGCCAGCAGGCCTTTCAGGCACGACTCGAACGCGCTGCGGTTGTACAGCCCGGTCAGTTCGTCATGGGTGGCCTGGTAAAGCAGCCGCTCGTGCAAAGCGCGCTGCTCGGTGATGTCCGATGCCACCATCAACAGCTGGCTGCGGTCGTCCAGTTGCACCCGGGAAATCGACAGGCTGGCCCAGAAGCGCACGTCGCCGCCGTCGCGCAGCACGGCCTCGGTATCGGCGATGCCGGTCGTATTCAACAGCGCCTGCCGGCCGTAGCCGTCCTGGTCCTCGAACAGCGCGGGCAACGTGCTCTCGTCGAGCGACTTGCCGAACCGGTCGCGCGCGGCCCGATTCGCATAGATGATGCGCCCGTCCTCGGCAGCGGCCAGCAGCACCAGCGCCGGCAGCTGTTCGTTGAGCGCACGGAACCGCTCCTCGCTTTGACGATAGCTGCGGCTCATGCGCCAGCCCAGTTCCAGCGCGCGCCGCCGGGTGTCGAACAACGACCAGACCAGCAGCGCCAGCAGCATGCTGCTCAGCATTCCCGCCGTCAGCACCGGAGCGCGCCAGTCCAGAAAGGCGGGCGGCGGTTCGTTCGCCTGCAGCAGCACCTTCCAGACACGCCCGCCGAAGACGAGGTCGCGTTCGAAGCGGGCCGCCTGATTCGCCGCCAACGGCGGCGACGCAGCCGGTGCCGATTCGAACAGCTTTCGTACCCGACCGCCGGTGACGTCGCTGACCTGCATCCGCAGCATCTTCTGCGGGTCGGCCGACAGGGCGGCCGCGATCAGGCCTTCGATCTCCAATGACACCCCGGCCGAGCCGATCATGCGCTTGCGGCGTTCGTCCTGCGTGCGCGGTGGTTCGCCGTGACCATAGATCGGCAGCCGCATCACGACTCCGTCGATCGGAATGCCGGCAGCATTGCGCTGCACCAGCCGGAACGGTGCGGACAGAGTCGGCTGGCCCGTGTCGCGCGAGGCCCGCAGCACGGCAAGGTTCGCCGGCTGGGTGCCCACCACCAGGCCGGCCAGGGCTTCGTTGCCCGCCACCGGCGCGAACTGTTCGGTAACGAAGTGCACGCCGTCCGGGCGTACCACGCGTCGCGCATAGGCGAGCGCGATCAGCTCGGGCATCCGCTTGCGCGGCGCCAGGTTTTCGTACATGTGGGCAAACTCGGCCGCGGAGACGTCATCCGAAGCGAGATACAGCGTCTGCATGAAATTCAGCAGCCGCAGCGGCCGGCGCATGTTTTCTCTCAATGCGTCATCGACCTCGTCGGCCTGCCGCTGCAGGGCGCCATGCTGCTCGCTGATCTGCCGCTGCCACTGCAGGTGGCGAAAACCAAGTGTCAGCGCAAGTCCGCACGACAGCGCCAGCAGAGCCCAGAGCAGGCCATGCACGTGGCCGATCGGTGATGGCTTGCGCGCACCATCGTCGATCGCTGAAGGCGACGTGCTTGCGTCGAAGTCCTTCATTGTCCGCAACGATAAGCCTGTGTGATTCCGGTCGCACGATGGTACACCGGCAACCCGGGCACGCCTGTGCGCGGATCGACGGCATACGATCGGGAAACGGGAACGGCACTCGCTGGTTTCCCACTCCTTCCCGTTCACTTCCGCTTTTGTCTCCACCGTCCGCTGTCTGGCCCTTCGGCGAAGCTCGGACCAGGCCAGGCGGAGTCGATGGAGAAGCCTGGATCATTCGCCCGCGTCTACGCCCCGCGAGGTTTGGCACGGTGCGTGGGGGCCGCGCTCCACGGATCGTCCGGCCACGGATGACGCGGATAACGGCCCTTCAGCTCCTTCTTCACTTCGGGGTAGGTGCGTTCCCAGAAACCCTTCAGGTCCTGGGTGACCTGGATCGGCCGGCCGGCCGGCGACAGCAGGTGCAGGGTCACGGGAATGCGCCCGCCGCCCACCCGCGGCGTATCGGCCAGACCGAACAGTTCCTGCAGTTTCACCGCCAGTACCGGCGGCTGGCCCGGCACGTATTCCAGCCGCCGCGTCTGGCCGCTCGGCACGACCAGGCTGTCCGGCGCCTGGCTGTCGAGCAGCCGCCGCTGTTCGTGGTCGAACAGCGCGTCCAATGCCTGCGACAACTCCTGCGCGCTCAGCGCGTCCAGTTTCCGCTTGCCGTCGAGATACGGCGCCAGCCACTCGTCGAGCGTGGCCAGCAGCGCCGCATCGGCGACATCGGGCAGGCCCAGCTCGGGCATCCACTGGCCCAGCGCCTGCATGCGCGCGCGCAGCCGCCGTGCCGGCTCGCTCCACGGCAGCGCGTCGATGCCGTGACTGCGCACGGCGGCGAGCAAGGCCGGCAACGCATCTTGCGGCCGCACCGGCACGCTGCGGCGTTCCAGCACGATCGCGCCGAAGCGCCGTTCCTCGAAAGCCTCCACGGCAGCGCGTTCGGCGTTCCAGCGCAGCGTGCGCTCGCGGGTGAACTGCGCGGGGAAATCGCGCTCCAGCAGCCGCGGATCGAGCGGGGCGGCGGCCAGGATCAGGCTGTCGCGCGCCTCATGGCGCAAATCCAGCACGACCAGCCAGGGCTCGCCGTGCAAGGCGGTGTTTTCGTGCAGCCGCGCGCCGCGGCCGTTGGCCAGCGCATAGCGCAACGGGTTGGCATCGTCGCGGCGCGCCACGCGATCGGGAAACGCATGCAGCAGAAGGCCGCCGACGCCGTGGCCGTCGGGCACGCCGCTGGCGGCCGTACGGACGTCCAGACGTCTGCGCCAGCCTTTGCTTGCCTGCTCGATCGCGGCCAGCGCGCCGCTGTCGGCATCGCCGCGCGCGACCGCGCCACGGCGGTCGCGCCACACGTGCAGCGCGGCGACCCGTACGCGAAAGTCGTCGCTGCGCGACTGCTCGCCGCGCAGCGGCGAACGCGCCTCCATCAACGCCAGCAGGTCGGCGATCAGCGCGCGCAATCCCGCCGGCGCACGCAATGCCGCGGCCGCCAGGCGCGGCGTTGCGCCGAGCTCGAGCATGTCGCGGCCCAGCGCGGTGATGCGGCCATCCGTGCCCAGGGCAGCGAGGCCGGTCAGCAACTCGCGTGCCTGCGCCAGTGCGCCGGCCGGCGGCGGATCCAGCCAGCGCAGGGTGTCCGCTGCGTCCGCGCGCACGCCCCAGGCCGCCAGTTCCAGCGCCAGCCCGGACAATTCAGCCTGGTTGATTTCCGCGCTGCGCGCGGCCTCCAGCCGCCTGCCCTGCGGCCACAACCGGTATGCCGTGCCGGGCGCGGCACGACCGGCGCGGCCGGCGCGCTGATCGGCCGAGGCCTGTGCGATGGCCACCGTTTCCAACCGGCTGAAGCCGGAGTTTGGATCGAAGCGCGGCTCGCGCGCCAGCCCCGTATCGATCACCACGCGAATGCCCGGCAGGGTGAGGCTGGATTCGGCCACGTTGGTCGCCAGTACGATCCGTCGCGTGCCGGGCGCGGCGGGCGCCAGCGCCGCCTGCTGCGCGGCCAGCGACAGCTCGCCATGCAAGGCGATGACTTCGGTTTCTCCCCTCTCATTCCGGGAGCCGGGTCGGGGACGAAGGTTCGGCAAAATTTCGCCCGCATGCTGCACCCGCATCCTCGCCCCGGCTTCGGCCCCGCCCTCCCGCAGCTGGAGGGTATCCTCAAGCATCGCCTGCACTCGCGCGATCTCGCGCCGCCCGGGCAGAAACGCCAGCACGTCGCCGTCGTTTTCCGCCAGCGCCTGCCGCACGATGCGCGCCAGATGGTGTTCCATGCTCTCGTGCGCGCGTGCCGGCGGATGTTCGATGCGCACCGGAAAGCTGCGTCCGGGACTGGAGATGCGCGGCGCGTCCAGCCACTGCGCGACGCGCTCGCCGTCGAGCGTGGCGGACATCACCAGCAGGCGCAGTCCGGGCCGCAGCGTGGCCTGCACCTCCAGCGCCAGCGCGGCGCCGAGATCGCCGGCGAGATGGCGCTCGTGGAATTCGTCGAACACGATCGCGCCGATGCCGGCCAGTTCGGGATCATGCTGGATAAGCCGGGTCAGGATGCCCTCGGTGACCACCTCGATCCGCGTCGCCGCA
>JAGWMU010000059.1 GCA_028873095.1 Pseudomonadota bacterium
AGGAACGATACCGAACGCACCACCGGGTGCGAATAATCGGCGGCGATCTCCAGCACCAGCTTGTGCGCCTTGCTCCATGCCTTGGCGTGGCTGATCTTTTCCTTCGCGGCCGTGGCGGCGATCGCCGCGCGTACCGGTTCGGCATTCAGCACCGAATCGACCACGGTGCGCCGGTGCGACAAGTCCGGCCCGATCACCACCGCGCGGATGCGATGGAAGTGGATCCGCAGGACCCTGGCGACCTTGCGCGTGAAACGCTCCGGCGCGACGTCGGCGGTTTCGTCGTCCAGCGCCTGGCGCAACGACACCGGGGCGGAGAAATGCACCACCGTGTCGCGCCCGTTCAGCAGCAATGCCAGCAGCCGGCGGAAACGGCCGACCATCACCCAGTTTTCCGAGAACAGCACGCGGAACCAGCCGCTGTCGCGGTTCGGCGCGCGGCCGACATAGATCGACACCGGCACGATCTGGATGTCGCGATCGGGCATGCCTTCCAGCGACTGCACCAGCTGCCGCAACGGCTCGTTCGTGGTGCGCTTGCGGATGCGGCCGAACACCCAGCCCTCGCGCCGCGACAGCGCAAACATCGAGCGCCGGCGACGGGTGCCGAGCAGCGGCTGCATCGGGCTGGGCAGGCCGGCTTCGCGGCATGCCCGTTGCAGGATCAGGGCGTCGGAAAAGCCGTCGCGCTCGATCACGTAGCACACCGGCGCGCCGGCCTGCAGCAGTACGGCCGGTTCCGCCGGTTCGCGGCGGATGCGCACGCAGGGCTGCAGCAGCTGGCCGGCCAGCTTGAACCACCAGGGCGCGCGCTGGCGGGGACTCGGGTCTGCAGTGGAAAGGGTAGGCATCCGTCTATTCTAACGGTTGCATCGTTCAGTCTTTCGCCACTGCGGCATCGGCGGGGGCGGCACTGGCGCCCGTGGCCCGCAGGCCGAGCTGCCGGTGCGCCGCGCGCACGTCGTCCAGCAGATCCTCGCTGTACCAGCGGCCGTCCTGCTCGACCAGCTTCGACTCGGTCGAAAGCGGCTTGCCCAGCAGCGTGTAGTCGATCCTCACGATGGCATGGCCGTGCGTGTTCTCGACCGGCGTCAGCCTGGCCGAGTTCAGCGCATCGTCCACCGACAGGCCGTAGAGCGCCAGCAATTGCCTGGCGCCGGCGAAGCCGAGCGAATACTCCTTCATCGCGGCGTCGAAATCCATCGCGCGCAGCTGGTCCGGGCTGCGCAGATCGAGCTTGCGCGCGGTCGCCACGATGACGCCGATCGCCTGCTTCGCCCGGCCCTGGTCGAACCACGGCGCCTGCCTGGCCCACGGTGTGAGCACGTCGAGAATGCGGCCGAGCTGGTCCTTCTGCGTCTGGGTCAGGTCCTTGTTCCCGGCCACGCCGCGTTTCGCCAGCGCCCCGCCGATGCTGACCAGTACCGGCAGCTGGTCGCTGTACTGCCGTTCCATGGCGGCCAGCTTCGGCTGCAGCCGGGCGTACAGTCTGGCGGGCGCATCCGGCCCGGTGAGGGCCTGCATTTTTTCATTGAAGCGGGCGCGCTCCGCGGGCGTGATCGGGGGCTGGCCTGCCGCGTGCCGGCTCCAGTCGGCGCGCACCATGGCGTAATCGGCAGGCGGCAGTGCGTGCTTCCACAGGCCGTTGAAGTCGCCGGCCTTGAGCAGGTCGATCGAGCCCTGCAGCGCCGCTTCCGGCGTGCTGCCGCCGACCTGCGCGGCCTCGTCCTTGTGGTGGCAGGCGGCCAGCGCCAGCACGGCGAGCAGGGGCAGCAGGGCGCGGTGGAGGGGGCGGAAGCGCATCGCGGGTCTCGCGGCAGGGGAGGTCGAGGCGCCGGTCGGCGCAGTGACGGGTCAGGGTAAGCGGCGCCGCCTGGAGGGGCAAGGGTTGGGCGCGGGAATCCGCGTACCGCAGGGACAGGGCGGCCATGGAAGGCCACCCATGCGATCTGCGCGATCAGGGGCTGATCGTTAAGCCCAAGAAAAACCCCGCGGACTTGGAGCCTCGCGGGGGAAATCCGGCCAGGCCGGAGAGGAAATGGCCTTGCCTGCAGCGTCTATGGGACTGCAGGGGCGGCGACCGGCATGTTACCGGCTTGCCCGAGTTAAGGCAATGCCTGCGTTTTATCCATCAAGATATTGAATTTGAATAAAATATCCATGAATTTCGGTCGCTGGCAGCGCAGCGCCCCGGTTTTCTGCCGCCGCCGCTCCTGATCGGGAGCGCCTGGCCGGGCGGGTTGTCCGGCGTGGTCGCCGACGGGCGGATGGACGTGGACACTTCTTAGCTCTTGCGGGACGAATGACGGCACGGGTTCGCCGGAGCCTGCGCCAGCCGCATTTCGCTTCGCCGGGCTGGCGGGTTGCGCGGGCTGCTGACAGACTGACCGCATTCTTCGCCCTGTCCCTGCACCTGCGACCCATGATGGCTGCCCAGGAAACCTCCCGTCCGCTGCGCATCGCGAGTTACGTGCTGGCCGGCATAGCCCTGCTGCTGGTGCTGTGGCTGCGGCTGCTGCCGGCACTGCTGGCCGGTTCGCTGGTCTACGTGCTGGTGCAGGCGGTGGCCCCGCTGCTGGGCAAGCGCATCTCCGGCGACCGTGCCCGGGTGCTGGTGGTGGCGGCGCTGGGGGCCGTCGTGGTGGGGCTGCTGCTCGGGCTGATCCTCGGCGCCATCAGCATCTTCCACAGGGAAATCGGCAACCCCGAACTGCTGTGGCAGCAGCAGCTCATGCCGCTGGTGGAAAAGGCCCGCCAGCAACTGCCGCCGATGCTGGTCGATCACCTGCCGGTCAGCGTCGACGATTTGCGCGACAGCGCGGTCGAGCTGGTGCGCAAGCATGCCGGCACCTTGCAACAGGCCGGCAAGGAGACGCTGCGGGTATTCGTGCAGATCATCATCGGGCTGCTGATGGGGGCCATCGTCGCGCTGAGCCGCGCCCGGCCGGCGCACCAGGTCGGGCCGCTGGCCGCCTTGTTGAGCTTGCGCAGCCAGCGCCTGGCCGAGGCGTTCCGCAACATCGTGTTCGCCCAGATCAAGATCTCGCTGATCAACACCGCGTTCACCGCGGTCTTCCTGCTCGGCGCGCTGCCGCTGTTCGGCATCCACGTGCCGTTGGCCAAGACGCTGGTGGTGATCACCTTCGTCGTCGGGCTGCTGCCGGTGATCGGCAACCTGGTTTCCAACACGGCGGTCACCGTCGTGGGTTTGTCGGTGTCGCTCGGCGTCGGCGTTGCCGCGCTGGGATTCCTGGTGCTGATCCACAAGCTCGAATATTTCCTCAACGCGCGCATCGTCGGCACCCGGATCCGCGCCCGCGCGTGGGAACTGCTGATCGCGATGCTGGTGATGGAGGCCGCCTTCGGCCTGCCGGGCCTGATCGCCGCGCCGATCTATTACGCCTATCTCAAGAGCGAACTCGAGGCGCAGCGGCTGATTTGAGGGCCCGCTTCAATCCGCTTCCCCGATGCCGGCGCCGGCCAGCAGGCTGCGCAGCTCGCGCAACTGGGGTTCGTAGTGGCGCCAGTGGCCGACCGCGCGCCGGTAGATCGGCGCGCGCACCTGCCAGGCGTTGGGCGTGTTCACCGGCGCGGTGTTGCCCTCGGAGCGCAGGCAGGCGTCGTTCCAGGGCAGCTCGCAGAACGCCAGCAGTTCGCGCGCGGCGGCTTCCGTGTTCTCCACCAGCGACTCGTAGGACAGTTCCAGGATGCGTCCGGGCAGCACCTTGCGCCAGTGCGCCATCAGGCGGTCGAACTGGATGGTGTAGCGGCCGATGTCGTCGAGGTTGAAGGCGTAATCGTAGAACCCCGATTCCAGGTCGAACAGGTGACGGAAGTTGCCGATGCAGGTGTCCAGCGGGTTGCGGCGCAGGCAGACGATCTTCGCGTTCGGCAACGCGCGGGCGATGAAGCCGGCGTAGAGGAAATTGTGCGGCATCTTGTCGATGAAGCGCGGCGTCTCTCCCGTGACCGGCCGCGTGCTGGCGAGGTAGGCCGCGCCCAGCTGCCGCCAGTCGATGTGGCGGGTGCGCGCGGCGATGTCCGCTTCGCCCAGCACGGCGGTGGGACAGCCGGAGGCCCGCTGCAGCAGGGTGGGAAAGTTCTGCAGCTCGCCGGTGGAACGCACATCCGGGTGGCTGGAGAGGATGCGGTCCAGCAGGGTGGTGCCGGTGCGCGGCATGCCGATGATGAAGATCGGTTCGCGCGTGGGGTCGCCCGCGGCGGGTTCCGCGTCGGCGCCGGGAAAGGCGCGGATCAGCGCGTCGAACATCGCCGCGTCGCGTGCGGCGTCGTAGGGGCGCATGCGCCGGCCGGCCGCCTTGCCGCGCGCGTAGTGCTCGAACGCGGCCGGGTAGTCGGCGAGGTCGTCGCACTCCTTGCCCAGCGCGATGTTGAGCACGAGCTGCGCGCCGGGATCGCCGGCGTGACTGTGCAGGAGCTCGCGCATCCGCGCGACGTGGTTGTGTTCCGCGGTTTGCCGTTGCAGCTGGGCGAGCAGCAGGTGCGCGTACCAATGGCGCGGCTCGAGCCGGACGCAGGCTTCCAGTTCCTGCTCGGCGCCTTCGGCGTTGCCGAGCGAATTGAGGGCGTAGGCGAGGTTGAGATGGCTGATCGCCGCCTCCGGCGCCAGCGCCACGGCACGGCGGAATGCGTTGGCCGATTGCATCAGGGCATTGGCCTGGCGGTAGACCATGCCCAGCGTGTCCAGGGTCGGCACGTCGCCGGGCGACAGGGTCATTGCGCGGTCCGCGGCCTGTCGCGCCTCGCGGAACCGGCGCATCAGCGCCAGCGCCTTCGCGTATTGCGCGGCGTAGTCGGCGCGGCGCGGCTCCAGGCGGGTGGCTTGCAGCAGGTGCTCCAGTGCCTGCGGCATCTGCTGCACCCGCAGCGTCTGCAGGCAGGCCACGCCGGCCATGAAATGCACGCGCGCGTCGTCCGGCGCGACGGTCAGCAACTGGGCGGCGCGCTGCTGCACCCGCGGCCAGTCGTTCTGGTTGAAGGCGGCGACAAGCTTGGTGTAGGCCCGGGTCGAGTCGATCACGGCATTCCCCTGGCGCCGGGGCAGGGAGGCGCCCGGCCGCCGGGCACACAATGAAAGGCATGCGTTCGCGCGTCAACTAGGAGCCGGCCAGCATCGCCTTGATCCGCGCAAGGTGGGACTCGGCGGTCTCGCGCACCGCCTCCTTGTCCGCTTCCGGGTCCTTGCCCTGCCAGTGCAGGTCGTCCTGCGGCAGCTCGTGCAGGAAGCGGCTGGGCTGGTTGCTGTGCACCTCGCCGTAGCGTTTCGTCTTCGCCGACCAGGACAGCGTGAGCAGCTCCTTGGCGCGGGTGATGCCCACGTACATCAGGCGGCGCTCCTCGTCGATGCGGCCCTCGTCGATCGCGCCGTCGTGCGGCAGCGTGCCGTCCTCGCAGCCCACGATGAACACGAAGCGGAACTCCAGGCCCTTGGCCGCGTGCAGCGTCATCATGCGTACCGCGTTGCCCGGATCGTCGCGGTCGGCATGGCTCAGCAGGGCCAGTTGCGAGGCCAGGTCGCCGGCGCTGTTGCCGCCCTTCTGCATCGCGCGGAACCAGTCGGCGAGTTCGCGCAGGTTGCCCAGCTTGCGCTCGCGCACGCCGGCGTCGGGCGTGCCGGCGGCGATCTGCGCGGCGTAGCCGGTGCGCTTGAGGATCAGTTCGACCAGATCCGCCGCGCTCTGGTGCAGCGAGGCGCTGCGCAGTTCGTCGAGCAGGCTCGCGAACGAAGCCAGCGCGGCGGCCGGGCGCGGCGTGAGCTGGCGCAGCACGCCGTCGCTGCGGGTGGCGTCGAGCAGCGAGCTGTGCCGGCTCTGCGCGATCTGGCCGAGCTTCTCCAGCGTGGTGGCGCCGATCTCGCGTTTCGGTACATTGACCACGCGCAGGAACGCGGCGTCGTCGCTGGGATTGGTCAGCAGGCGCAGATAGCAGAGCAGGTCCTTCACTTCGGCGCGGTCGAGGAAGGAGAGCGCGCCGGTGAGGTGATAGGGAATGCGCGCCAAACGCAAAGCTTTTTCAAGCGGCCGCGCCTGGAAGTTGCCGCGGTAGAGGATCGCGATGTCGTGCCAGCGCGCCTTGTGCTTCTCGGCCAGCGTGGCGGCGATCGCAGCCACGCGCTCGGCTTCGTGTTCGGCCTCCTTGCACTCCAGCACGCGGATCGGCGCACCTTCGGGATGCTCGCTCCACAGTTTCTTTTCGTGCAGGTGCGGGTTGTTGGCGATCAGCCTGTTCGCCGCGCGCAGGATGCGCTTGCCGCAGCGGTAGTTCTGCTCCAGCTTGATCACGCGCAGGTTCGGCCAGTCGCGGCCGAACTGGTCGATGTTCTCGGGGTTGGCGCCGCGCCAGGCGTAGATGCTCTGGTCGTCGTCGCCCACGCAGGTGATGTGGCCGCGTTCGCCGGTCAGCGCTTTCAGCAGGCGATACTGCGCGTCGTTGGTGTCCTGGTATTCGTCCACCAGCAGGTAGCGGAAGCGTTCGCGCCAGGCATCGCGGCACGCGTCGTCGCTTTCCAGGATGCGCAGCGGCAGCCGGATCAGGTCGTCGAAATCGACCGCGTTGAAGGCGGCCAGGCGCTGCTGGTAGAGCTCGTAGATCGTCGCCGCCTCCAGCTCGCGCGGACCGCGCGCGGCGGCCAGCGCCTCTTCCGGCGACAGGCCCGCGTTCTTGGCGCGGCCCAGCAGGTTGCGCAGGCCGAACAGCACGTCGGGCTTGGCGCCCTTGGGCGCGAGTTCCTTGACGATGCCCTCGCTGTCGTCCGCGTCCAGCACCGAGAAACCGCGGCGCAGGCCGGCGCGCGCGTGCTCGATCTGCAGGAACTTCAGGCCCAGCGCGTGGAAGGTGCACACGGTGAGCGCGGCGGCGTCCTCGCTGCTGACCAGCGTGCCCACGCGCTCGCGCATCTCGCGCGCGGCCTTGTTGGTGAAGGTGATCGCGGCGATCTTCGACGCCGCCAGCTTCCGCCGCTGGATCAGGTACGCGATCTTCTGCGTGATCACGCTGGTCTTGCCCGAGCCCGCGCCGGCCAGCACCAGGAGCGGGGTGTCGCAGTGTTCGACGGCGACCAGTTGTTGCGGGTTGAGCATGGGGCGCGGCGTGGCGTGAGGCGGCGCTGGATGGTAGCAGAGGGCGGCGTTCGGCCGTCCGGCCCCTTATTCGTTCTCCTCGCCGTCCAGATAGATCGGCAAGTCGGCGTTGCGGTAGAAGTTGAAGATCAGGCTGGTCTCGATGTGCGCCACTTCGGGGCGCGTGGTGAAGGCATCCAGCGCGAAATCGCGCAGGTGGTCGCTGTCGTGCACCGCCACGTGCACCAGGTAATCGTTGGCGCCGGCCACGTGGTAGAAGCTGAGCACCTCGCGCAGGGTCAGCAGATAGGTGTGGAAGGCGTCGAGATCGGCGCGTGCGTGGCGGGCCAGGCGCACGCTGATCATGGCCTGCAGCTCGATCCCCACCGCGCGCGGCTGGATCTCCGCGTGGAATCCCTGGATCGCGCCGCCCTCGCGCAGCCGACGCACCCGCTCCAGCGCGGTGGACGGCGCCACGCCGATGCGTTCGGCCAGGGTCTTGTTCGGCAGCCGTGCGTTCTTCCGCAACTCGCGCAAAATGGCGAAGTCGGTTCGATCAAGACGCATGGATTGGGCCATTAACGAAATATTATTCGTAATCATGCCTTGAAGTTCATGGATAGTTCTAGTCTCCATGGATATTCACGAATCATGGGGTGGGACATGCGTGGCATCGACGGGCTGCATCAAGACACCATGGCCGTGCATGCGGGGCGCGAGGATTTCCCCGAACTGGGCGTCCACGCGCCGCCGCTGGACCTGTCCACCACGTATCCGGTGCGCGATCTCGACGTCGGCACCGCGAGCTTCGATGCGCTGGTGGGCGGCGCGGCCACGGCGGCGAATCCGATCTACGCGCGCCTGCACAACCCCACGGTGGCGCGTTTCGAGTCGGCGCTGGCGAAACTCGAGGGCACGTCCGATGCGGTGGCCTTCGGTTCGGGCATGGCGGCCATGTCGGCCTGCCTGCTCGCCGCCAGCCAGCGCGGCAAGCACGTGCTGGCGGTGCGTCCCCTGTACGGCACCAGCGATCACTTGCTGGAGTCGGGCCTGCTCGGCATCGCGGTGCGCTGGGTGGAGCCGGACGGCATCGCCGGCGCGATCGACGCGGACACCGCGCTGGTGGTGATCGAAACGCCGGCCAACCCGACGCTGGACCTGATCGACATCGCCGCCGTGGTGCGTGCGGCGCGCGGCGTGCCGGTGCTGGTGGATTCCACCTTCGCCACGCCCGTGCTGCAGCAGCCGGTCGATTTCGGCGCCACGTTGGTGCTGCACAGCGCCACCAAGTTCCTCGGCGGCCACGGCGACGTGATCGCCGGCGTGGTGGCTTGCAACGCCGAGTGGGCACGGTCGCTGCGCCAGGTACGCGCCGCGACCGGCGGCCTGCTGCATCCGCTGGGCGCCTATCTGCTGCATCGCGGCCTGCCCACGCTGGGCCTGCGCGTGCTGAAGGCGCAGGAGAATGCGCAACACATCGCCGAACGGCTGGCGCAGCATCCGGCGGTGGCGAAGGTCTGTTACCCCGGGCTGGGCACGGTGGCGAACGCCGGCCTCGTGGGCACCCAGATGCGCGGGCCGGGCAGCCTGATGGCGTTCGAAGTGCATGGCGGTCATGCCGCCGCGGCCGTCGTGATGTCGGCGGTGCGGCTGGCCACCCCCGCGGTGAGCCTGGGTTCGGTCGACACCCTGATCCAGCACCCGGCCGGGCTGACCCATCGCGTGGTCGACGCGGAAACGCAGCGGCGATGCGGCATCACGCCGGGCCTGTTGCGGCTGTCGGTGGGTATCGAGCACGCCGATGACCTTTGGGCCGACCTTGCGCAGGCCCTGGACGCCGCGCGGCAGGCCAAGGCTGCGTGATGGCGTGAGGGCCGTTTGACGGACCTGGCGGAACGGCCCGGATCCGCTTGCCGTCGACGGGCGCGTGGGGCCGGTCCGTTCCCGCGGACGGGGCCGGTTGCGATCGGCGAGCCGGAACTTGCCGACAGCCGCGTTACCATGCACGTCCACGAACGCCGCGCACCGCCATGGCCAAGCTCTACTTCTATTACTCGGCGATGAACGCCGGCAAGACCACCACGCTGCTGCAGAGCGCGTACAACTACCACGAGTGCGGCATGCGGACCCTGATCCTCACGCCGGCGCTGGACAGCCGCACGCACGACGGCCCGTCGCCCGGTGCTGCGCGCCACCCTCTCCCGCGGGCGGGAGAGGGGACGGGTGCGCAGCCTTCGGCTGCCAATCATCAGGTGGGCGTGGTGGCCTCGCGCATCGGCCTGAAGGCGAACGCGCGGCGTTTCGGCGGCGACGAGAACCTGCTCGTCCTGGTCGAGGGCGACATCGCCGCGCACGGCACGCTCAACTGCGTGTTCGTGGACGAGGCGCAGTTCCTCAGCCGTGCCCAGGTGTGGCAGCTTTCCGACGTGGTGGACCGGCTGCGCGTCCCGGTGCTGGCCTACGGCCTGCGCACCGACTTTCGCGGCGAACTGTTCGAGGGCAGCCGCTACCTGCTGGCCTGGGCCGACGAGCTGCAGGAGATCAAGACGATCTGCCACAGCGGCAGCAAGGCCACCATGGTGGTGCGCGTGGACGAGCAGGGCCGCGCGGTCACCGACGGGCCGCAGGTCGAGATCGGCGGCAACGAACGTTACGTCTCGGTGAGCCGCGCCGAATTCAAGAAGATCAGCCAGGGCAGCGGCGGCATCGAATTGCAGCAAGCGGTGCTGCCGCTGGGCGAAGGCCGTTGAGCGGCGTCCGTCGACAAGGAATCCCATGAGCGACCCGATCACCATTCCTGCCTGGCAGCGCCCGCATTGGCAGGCCAGCGACGAGGAAATCCTGCTGCAGTTCTACGTGTTCGGCCAATTCGGCGCGGCACGCGTGCCGTCGGGCGGCTATGGCAGCCCGGGCCTGCCGCCGGGCATCGGCGCGACCTGTCACCCGCACGGCGACTTGCGGACGTGGCAAGGCTATCCGCTGAAGGGCGCGATGGGACGCATGTTCAGGGCGGATGCGCCCGAGGCCTGGCAGCGCGCCTTCGATGCGCCGGAGGTGATGGTGGTGCGCGGCACGCTCAAGGACAGCCCGGCCACCGGCTATCTGCGCGACACGCTGGGCGTGCTGGCGGGGCTGCTGGACATCGGCGGCCGAGCGATCCTCGATCCGCAGATCCTGAGCCTGCTGGATGCCGATGGCTGGCGCCGGAGATACCTGGTCCCGGGCGGCGCGCCGATCCGCAACCACCTGCTGATCCTGTGCGACGGCGAGTCCGCAGCGGGCCGCTCGTGGATCCACACCCGCGGCATGCGCAAGTTCGGCCGGCCCGACATCAGCATCCATCAGGTGCCCGATGCCGCCCTGGGCCGTGCGGGCCTGCTGTGCGAAAGGCTGGTCGAACTGCAGGCGCTCGGCGCGCACTTCGCCGAGGGTCAGGCGCTGGATGTCGAGGGCCTGGGCGGCATCGTCGCACGCCACCGCGGCGGGCTGGACGATCCGCAGTTCAACAATGCCTGCGTGGAGTTTCACTGGCCGCCGTGACGACAGCCTCGCCATCCCCGTAGGAGCGCACCCTGTGCGCGAAAAGCTCTTGGCCGTGACGCCCATGCAAAAAGCATTCGCGCACAAGGTGCGCTCCGGAGCACGGCGGGCCGCTCAACGCTGGCAGCGCGGGCACCAGAACGTCGAGCGCTGTCCCAGCGCGACCTGCCGGATCGCGCTGGCACACACCCGGCACGGTTCGCCGGCACGGCCATACACATTCAGCTCGCGGAAGAAGTAGCCGGGCGCGCCATCCGGGTTGAGAAAGTCGCGCAAGGTGGTGCCGCCGCGTTCGATCGCCCACGCCAGGATGCGCTTCACCTCCGTGGCGAGCCGCGCGTAGCGCGCCCGCGAGATCGTGCCGGCAGGGCGGCGCGGGTCGATGCCGGCGGCGAACAGCGCCTCGCTGGCGTAGATGTTGCCGACCCCGACCACCACGGCATTGTCCATCAGGAACAGCTTCACGGCGCTGCCGCGGCCGCGCGAGGCGCGCCACAGCCGCTCGCCGTCGAACGCATCGGTCAGCGGCTCGGGGCCGAGGTGCGCGAGCAGGGGATGGATTTCGCCCGGCGGCTGCCACAGCAGGCAGCCGAAGCGCCGCGGGTCGGTGAAGCGCAGGATGCGCGGCGCCTGCGCCGGCATGCGCTCGAGGGCGATATCGACGTGGTCGTGCTTGCCGATCGGCGCGTCCGGCGGCAGCAGCCGCAGCATGCCGGACATGCCCAGGTGCAGCAGCGCGCTGCCGGCCCGGGTATGCAGCAGCAGGTATTTCGCGCGCCGCTCGACTGCCTCGATGCGCTGGCCGGGCAGCAGCTCGCCGACCTCGGCCGGGATCGGCCAGCGCAGGTCGGGGCGGCGCAGGGTGACCTCCAGCACGCGCCGGCCGATCAGGTACGGGGCGATGCCGCGGCGGGTGGTCTCGACTTCCGGCAATTCAGGCAAGGGCGACCCCGCGGCTCAATGCAGTTCGGTGGTCTTGATGGCCGGTGAACGCGGCATGTAGCGCTCGGACACCAGCGCGACCCGCCGGCCGGCACGCACGTAGCGCTGAGGCCCGGTGACCGAGGTTTCGCCGAACTCCAGGGTTTGCCCGTCCAGGTCCAGCACCGCACGCGGCGGCGTCAGCCCGATCCTGGCGGGATCGAAATCGCTCGCCGGTCGCCAGCTCAGCACTTCGGCGGCGGCGGTATCGGCCAGCTCGTCGAGGCGGCCGTCGTTGGCCCGCGCCGGCGTGCCGTCGATGCGCCACCAGTGGCCATGGCGCTTGGCGTAGTGCATGGCCGGTGCGCCGGGCAGGCTCAGGGCAATCCGGGTGATGCGGGCCGGATCGAGCCGCAGCAGGGTGCCGGGCGCGTCGCGGGCGTCCCGCCGCATCTGCCAGAACGCGACGGCCAGCAAGGCCGCAACGGCAAGCAGCAGGGCCAGGCGCTGGCGCGTCGCGCGTTGCATCGTTCAGCGCCGGCGCCGGCGCCACACGATCAGCCCGCCGGTCAGCAGCAGCAGCAGCGGCAGCACGACCAGGAAGCCGATGCTGAGCAGGTCCAACCCGGTTTGCGAGACCTGCAGCAGCCGGTCGGGCGCGCCGCGCGGCGGCAGGTTCACCAGCTTGTCGTCGCCGAGCAGCCAGTCGAAAATCCGCTCGCCCAGCGCGCGGTTGCCGCCGTTGCCGAGGAAGGTGTTGGAGAGGAAGTCGCCGTCGCCGATCACCACCACGCGCTGCTCGCTCTTGTCCGGACTGGGCGACAGCCGGCTCAGCGCGAAGCCGAAATCCAGCGGTCCCTTCAGTTCGCCGGCGGCGGCGTCGAAACGGATGTCCGACGGTTTCGCATTGTCGATCGGCTTGAACTCGGTCCAGCTCTGCGCGCTCGAACGCAGGAACGGCACCATCGCCCAGGCGCCCTGCTGCGCCACCCGCGCCAGCGCCGACACCTGCGGAAACAGCGTGGTGAGGACGAAGCCGCGGGTGATCGCGTTCAGCGGGTAATCGCCCAGCGCGATCAGGCGCGGATCGTGCAGGCCCAGCGCCGCGCCCGAACCGTCCACCAGCACGCCCGGCAACACGCGGATGTCCAGCGCCGCGGCCAGCGGCTGCAGGCCGAGGTCGTCGTTGCCCGGTTCGGTCAGCCACAGCAGGTTGCCGCCGTTCTGCACGTAGGCGACCAGCGCCTGCACCGCCGCCGGCGCCAGCGGCACCGACGGGCTCGCCAGCACCACCAGGTCGGTGTGCCGCGGCACCGCGCCGACCTGGGCGAAGTTCAGCGGCACCGCGCGCAGGCCGCGCTTTTCCAGCTGGCTCATGAAGGTGCCGAGGTCCGCATTCGCCTTGCCGTTGGCGTTGCGCTCGCCGTCGCCGGTGACGAAGGCCACGATGCGGTCGTCGCCGCGGATCAGGCGCTCCAGCCCGTTGGTGAGGCTGTCCTCGGACAACTCGTCCAGGCGCTGCTGGTGGCCGCGATAGTGCAGGATCAGCGCGCCGTCGACGGTGATGCCCAGCTCGCGCATCTTCGCCGGGTCCAGCTGCGGATCGACGAAGCGCAGGCGGATATCAGGCTTGACCCGCTGATAGCGCTGCAGGAAGCCGGCCACGGTCTGGCGCAGGTTGCCTTGCGGGCTGGCGTAGCTGACGATGTCCACCGGCCCGTCGAGCTTGGCCAGCACGGCACGGCTCTGTGCCGACAGGCTGGCGCGGCCATGGGCGGTCCAGTCGGTCTCGTGCGTGTAACGGGTGCTCAGATAGCCGAGCGCACCGGCGCCCAGCAGCAGGAGCAGGGCGAACAGCCAGCTGTCCAGACGTCTCGACAGACTGCGCATCAGCCACGCTCCCGGTCGGAGCCCAGCCGGTGCGTGGCCAGCGCCAGCGCCAATGCGACCAGCAGCACGAACCACAGCAGGTCGGTGGTCGACACCAGCCCGCGCAGCAACGGCTGCAGGTGCGTGCTCATCGCCAGCCAGTTGATCGCGCCGCCGTTGATGCCGGCCATCTGTGCGCCGAGATTCACCCCCCACAGGGCCAGGGTGACGATCAGCGCGGCGGCGGCGGCGATAGCCGGATGCGAGGCGAACGTGGAGCTGGCCACGCCCACCGCCGCCAGCGCGGCCAGCATCAGGGCCAGTCCGAGCGCGGCGGCGGCCAGCTTGCCCCAGTCCAGCGAAGTCGCATGCGCCAGTGCCAGCGGCATGGCCAGCGTCAGCACCAGCCACCACAGCAGCCAGCCGAGTACCGCCAGATAGCGGCCCAGCACGATGTGCGAGGCCGGCACGCCCGCGGCGAACAGCAGCGGCAGCGTGCCGTTGCGGCGATCGCCGGCGATCGCCGGCATGGTCAGCAGCGGCACCACCAGAAACGCCAGTTGGGCGAGCTGGCCGAGCAGCGGCACCGCGACCAGATCGGTAAAGCCGGGGCCGCCGGGCAGGGCGGCGCGCTGGATCTGCCCGGCCAGGAAATCGCCGAGCAGCAGGGTGAAGTTCCAGGCCAGCCAGGCCAGGGTGAGCGCCGCCAGCACCCAGGCCAGCGGACGCACGACCAGCCGGCGCCACTCCAGGCGGGCCACCGCAAGGGTGTTGACGAAGCCGCCGCTCATGCCGCGCGCGCCGGATCGGTGGCGCCGTGCATGGCGATCTCGAAGAAGCTTCGTTCCAGTGCCGCCTGATCGTCGCTGCGGATCGGCGCGTCGTGCCGCAGCGTGCCCTCGTGCAGGATCGCCACGCGGTCGCACACGGCCGTCACCTCGGTCAGCAGATGGGTGGAGAGGATCACCGCCGTGCCGGCGGCGGATTGTTCGCGGATCAGGCTGCGCAGGGCGGCGGCCTGGACCGGGTCGAGCGCATTGGCCGGCTCGTCCAGCACCAGCAGCGCCGGCCGGTGCAGCAGCGCGCAGGCCAGTCCCAGTCGCTGGCGCTGGCCTTGCGACAGCACGCCGGCCAGCCGCCGCGCCAGCGGCTGCAGCTCCAGCCGTTCGATGATCGCGCTGCGCGCCTGGCGCAGCGCGGCGCCGTTCAATCCGCGCAGGCGGCCATGGGCGTCCAGGTGTTCGCTCACGGTCAGCTCGGCCCACAGCGGCGCGCGCTCGGGCAGCCAGCCGATCAGCCGGCGCGCCAGTTCGGGACGTTCCAGGAAATCCTCGCCGTTCAGCTGGATGCTGCCGCTGTCCGGCCGCAGCGCACCGGCAATCATCGACAGCGTGGTCGACTTGCCCGCACCGTTGACGCCGAGCAGGCCCAGCACCTGGCCGCTTTGCAGGGCGAGGCTGAGGTTCCGCACGGCGGGACGGCCGGCACGCCGGCGGCTGAGCTGATCCAGGCGCAGGACGGTCGCGGGTGGGACGGGGATGCTCGGGGTCATGCCCCGATTGTCACGGTGTCCCCACGGTCATGACAACACTTGCGTAACGGCAG
This sequence comes from Pseudomonadota bacterium, assembly GCA_028873095.1. GTDB lineage: Bacteria > Pseudomonadota > Gammaproteobacteria > Xanthomonadales > Rhodanobacteraceae > Rhodanobacter. Next base: position 15,015 of record JAGWMU010000059.1, read on the forward strand.
GTCCATGAAGATGGGCGAACCGGACGCCCTTTCACGCCCGGCTTGTCGACGGGCTGCTACCATTTCGTCGCCTGAAGCCAGGCCGGCGGGTACGGCAGCCCGTCGACCGACTGAACTTGTCCAACACGCGGTGCCTTCCATGCTCGACGCAGTACTCGATTTCCTGAACGATGGCCTGACCGGCGCCGGTTGGGGCTCGATCCTGATCTACCTGCTGGTGGTGACCCAGCTCACCATCTTCACGGTGACGCTGTACCTGCACCGCAGCCAGACCCATCGCGGCGTGGATTTCCACCCGGCGCTGGCGCATTTCTTCCGTTTCTGGGGCTGGCTGACCACCGGCATGGTGACCCGCGAATGGGTGGCGGTGCACCGCAAGCACCACGCCAAGGTCGAGACCGTGGACGATCCGCACAGCCCGATGATCTACGGCAT
>JAGWMU010000060.1 GCA_028873095.1 Pseudomonadota bacterium
CGGCGCGATGAACTACAACGGCTTCACCGACCCGGTCTCGCGCTGGATCACCGGACGGGACGAGGGCAACAACCCCAACAGCATCGACACCACCACCTTCGATGCCTGGCTGCACGGCACCCGCGCCGACCTCCCCGGCAACGTGCAGCAGACGATGACCAACTTCCTGTCCAGCCACGACATCCCGCGCTTCGCCACGCGGGCGGGCGGCGACATCTGGAAGACCTACCTGGCGCTGATCTTCCAGATGACCTACGTCGGCACGCCCACGATCTACTACGGCGACGAGTACGGCATGCAGGGCGGCGCCGACCCCGACAACCGCCGCACCTTCGACTGGAACACCGGCAGCAGCACCAACAGCGCGGTGGCCCTTACCGGCAAGCTCACCGCGATCCGCCGCGCCTATCCGGCGCTGCGCACCGGCTCGTTCATCACCCTGGTCGCCGACAACAGCAACCAGATCTATGCCTACGGCCGCTTCGACGCCAACAACCGCATCGCGGTGGCGCTGAACAACGACAGCACCAGCCACACGGTGACGCTGCCGGTGTGGCAGTTGAGCATGACCAACGGCAGCACGGTCACCGACCTGCTGTCGGGCCGGCAATACAGCGTGCAGGACGGCCAGGTCACGGTCGCCGTCAACGGCCACTACGGCGTCATCCTCGCCCAGTAGCCGGACGCCGGTTTTCCCCAGCGGGAGCAGCTTCAGCCGCCACGAACATCCTGTCGGCGGCACGATACCGGGGCTGGAGCTGCTCCTGTTTTTTCGCCCGTTCGCACGGCGGCCGGCGGCCAGCAATCCGTCGCGGCAAACCGCGCTTCAGTAGCCGGCGGCCAGCCCGGACGGGCGGCGTCGATCGTTCGCGCCTTCCAGCAGGCGGGTCTTCGGATCGACCAGGATGGCCTCGTCCGCCCCCCAGGACTTGACCTGCTTGAACTTGTAGCCCATGGCTTCGAGCGCGGAGCGGGTCTTGGCGGTGAGCAGGCCGGGCTCCACGAACACCAGGTCGGGATACCACTGCTGGTGCAGGCGTGGCGCGTCCACCGCCTGCTGCATGTTCATGCCGAACGCGGCCACGTTGAGAAAGCTCTCCAGCGTGGTGGAGATGATGGTGGAGCCGCCGGGGCTGCCGGTCACCATGAACAGCCGGCCGCCGCGCAGCACGATGGTCGGCGACATCGAGCTGAGCGGGCGCTTGCCCGGTTCGATCTGGTTGGCCTTGCCCTGGACGAGGCCGAACGAGTTGGGCACGCCCGGCTTGGAGGTGAAGTCGTCCATCTCGTTGTTGAGGAAAAAGCCGGTGTCGCCGGCGATCTGCCCCACGCCGAACAGGTAGTTGATGGTGTAGGTCACCGCCACCGCATTGCCGTGTTCGTCCACCACCGAGTAATGGGTGGTGTCGGTGCCCTCGACCGGACCGAGGTCGCCCTTGATCTCGGACGACGGCGTGGCCTTGTCCGGCGCGATGGTGGCGCGCAGCGCGTTGGCGTGGCGCTGCGACAGCAATCGCCCGATCGGGTTGTGCACGAAAGCCGGGTCGCCCAGCGCCGTGTTGCGGTCCGCAAACGCGCGGCGTTCGGCTTCGGCCACGGCGTGGATGCTCTTCACCGAGCCGTAGCCCCAGGCGCTGAGCGGGTACGGCTTGAGGATCTGCAGGATCTGGCAGATGGCGACGCCGCCCGAGCTCGGCGGCGGATCCGACACGATGGTGTAGCCGCGGTAGCCGCAGCTGACCGGCTTGCCCCACTGCACCGTGTAGTCGGCGAAGTCCCGCATCGTGAACAGACCGCCGTGGGCCTGGCTGGCTGCCACCAGCTTGCGCGCGATCTCGCCGCGGTAGAACGCCCGCGTGCCGCCCTTGTCGATCAGCGCCAGCGTCCGCGCCAGCTGCGGCTGGCGCAGACGGTCGCCGGCCGCGAACGGCTTGCCGTGATCCAGGAAGATCGCCGCCACGTTGGGATGCCCGGCGAAATCCTTGACCCGCTGGTTGAGGATGTTCACGTCGCCCTGCTGCAGCACGAAGCCGTCGCGCGCCAGCCCGATCGCCGGCGCGATCACCTTGTGCAACGGCATCGTGCCGTACTTCTTCAGCGCCGCGTCCAGGCCCATCACCGTGCCGGGCACGCCGACGCCGAGGTAGCTGCCGGTGCTGCGCCCGGGCACCACGTTGCCGCTGGCGTCCTGGTACATGGTGGGGGTGGCTTTCAGCGGCGCCTTCTCGCGGAAGTCCAGGAACACGTTCCTGCCATCAGCCAAGTGCACCAGCATGAAGCCGCCGCCGCCGATGTTGCCGCAGCACGGATGCACCACCGCCAGCGCATAGCCGACCGCCACCGCGGCGTCCACCGCATTGCCGCCCTGCTTGAGGATGTCCACGCCGACTGCGGTCGCCAGATGCTGTGCGGAAACCACCATCGCGTGCTTCGCGGTGACCGGGGTGGCCCTGGCCAGCGCGGCCATCGTGGTGGGCGCGGCGGTGGCGTCGAGCGCCTGCTGGGGAATGCCGTGCTGGCTCGTCGGCGGCGGGACCGCCCAAGCCGCCGGCGTCGCGGCGAGGATGGCGATCGCCGCCCATGCAGGAAATGCGTTGCGCATGATGGTCACTCTGTCGAAGAAGGGGAATTGAAGATGCGGCGAAGTGCGAAGGTCGGATTTTATGCGCATGCGGATGCGCCTTGCCGGATCGGCTGTCCGACCGGCCGGGATCGACGACGGATCGGGACACCGCCCAACCGGATTCGCCGACCTGACCGGCGCTTGGTTCGCCCCCTGGTTTGCGCGACCCAGGCGAACGCTCGGCGATCCATTTCAACCGTATCACTGGACGGCGCAGGCCGACTGTAAGAGACTGCCATGCCAAGGACGTAAACGTTTACATCGCACCCTCCGAACAGGCCGGACCGTCCCTGTCCGCCCGACAACTGAAGGAATCCCGATGATGCGCGCAACCACCATCCGCCGCCTGCTCCTGAGCGTCTGCGCCGTCGCGTTGATGGCCGGCCATGCGGTCGCCGCCGCACCGGACACGGTGCACCTCCACGTCGACGCGCGGGCACGAGGCACGCCCTTCCCGCACTTCTGGGAAACGATGTTCGGCTCCGGCCGCGCCTCGCTCGCCCTGCGCGACGACTACCGCAAGGATCTCGATGCGGTGCGCCGGGCCACCGGCTTCGGCTACATCCGCTTCCACGGCATCTTCGACCACGACGTGGGTCTGGTGCGCCGCGGCCCGGACGGCGCGATCAGCTACAACTTTTCCTACGTCGACCAGATCTACGACGGCCTGCTGGAGCACCACGTCAAACCCTTCGTCGAACTGAGCTTCATGCCGCCGGCGCTGAGCTCCGATCCGCAGGCGCTGCAGGAATTCTGGTACCACCCGAACATCGCGCCGCCGAAGAACTACGCCGAGTGGGACGCGATGATCGGCGCCTTCGCGAAGCACCTGGTGGCGCGCTACGGCATCGACGAGGTGGCCAGCTGGTACTTCGAGGTGTGGAACGAACCCAACATCGGCTTCTGGGCCGGCAAGCCCGCGCAGCCCACCTACTTCACCCTGTACGACCACACCGCGCGCGCGCTCAAGGCGGTCAGCCCGCGCATCCGCGTGGGCGGCCCGTCCACCGCGCAGGGCGCCTGGGCCGCCGACTTCCTCGCGCATGCGAAGAAGGACGACGTGCCGGTGGATTTCGTCAGCACCCACGTCTACGGCGACGACACCGCCCGCAACGTGTTCCACACCGGCGAGGCCATCCCGCGCCGCGACATGGTCTGCCGCACGGTGGACAAGCTGCACCGGGAAATCGCCGCCTCGCCGTACCCCCACATGCCGCTGATCTTCAGCGAGTACAACGCCAGCTACGCCAACCTGCCCGACGTCACCGACAGCGTGTTCATGGGGCCGTGGCTGGCCAACACCATCCGCGAGTGCGCCGGCAAGGTGCAGGTCATGAGCTACTGGTCGTTCTCCGACGTGTTCGAGGAACAGGGCGTGGTGCGCACCCCGTTCTACGGCGGCTTCGGCCTGATCGCCGCCGACCGCATCGACAAGCCCTCGTTCAATGCGTTCGCGATGCTGCACAAGCTGGGCGACACGCGGCTCGCGAGCGGCTCGGACTCGGCCCTGGTCACCCGCCGCGCCGACGGCACCCTCGTCATCGCGCTGTGGAACTACGCTCCGCCGGTCGGCACGACCGCCAGCTACACGCCGGGCGAACCCGCCGGCACGCCGAAGCGCTTCCGCATCGACGTGCGGCACCTCGCCGCCGGCGCCCGCGCCACCGTGTGGCGGCTGGACGAAACCCACGGCAACGCCGTCGCGCTGTTCGACCGGATGGGCCGCCCCGACAGCCCCAGCCGCGAGGAAATCGCCCGGCTGCGCGCCGCCGGCAAGCTGGCGGCGCCCGAGCAGCTGGCCGTGCGCGACGGCCGGTTCGAGATCAGCATTCCGCCGCAGGGGCTGGCGGTGGTCGAACTGCGCTGAGGTTCCGCGCTGCCGGGGCAGGCAGGCCGCGTCGGCGAGGGCAACGCGGCTGGCTGACGATGCACTTGCGGTTTCGCGGAAGGGCCGACAAGCTGCGAGGCGCAAGCGTTTTCAACAACATCGCCATGCGCCTGGACGCCGCCCTCAACGGGCTGGGTCTGGCCTGCCTGCCCGAGGACCTGGTGCAGGCGCACATCGCGAAGGGCCGACTGGTCCGCGTGCTCGCGGACTGGTGCCCTTCCTTCCCGGGTTACCACCTCTACTACCCGAGCCGGCGTCAGGCTTCATCCGCCTTCACGCTGCTGCGCGATGCCCTGCGTTACCCGGGCTGAGTTCGAAGCGGCCGTCCGGGACCACCACCGCGCGGGGTGATTCCGGGCCCGGATTGTCCGCTTCGGTTGCGCGAAGGCCTTCGATGCGGCTCCGGGCGCACGGAATCGACCAGGCAGGGCCTGCCCCGCTGCGCGACGAATGGCGTTTTCTGGCAGACTTCGCGGCGTCGTCAATGACGATGACACCGGCCTGCGGGGAAACCGGCACCACCGGCGATTCGATTCGCAAGCAACCGTTCGATCACCCGACAAAGGAACTGCACCCATGCGTCAAGCGTTGAATATCCAGGGCTCGTCGTTGCGCCTGATCGTCCCCGCGCTGCTGGTCATCATGCTGCTGGCCGGTTCGTTTTTCGTGGTCCCGCCGAACCAGATGGCGGCCATCCGCTGGATGGGCGGCACGGTCACCACGAAACAGCCGCTGGGCACCGGCGTGCATTTCAAGGTGCCCTTCCTGGAGGATGTCGACTACCTGCAGACCTCGCAGTCCACCTATACGCTGCCCGAGCTGTCGGTCTACACGAACGACAACCAGGCGGTGGCGATCTCGATCTCGGTCATCTACCAGGTTCCGCCTTCCGCGGTGCTGCACCTGCTCTACGACGTGGGCCGCGCCGGCAATACCGACATCGACGCCACGATCGTGCCGGTGGTGCGCGATCGCGCGCTGGCGGTGTTCGCCAAGTACAACACCCTGAACATCTCCGATTCGCGCACCCAGATCACCGCGCAGATGAAGAAGGAAATCGCCGGGGCATTGACCCGCCTGTTCGGCATCAACGTGGTCGACGTGCAGCTCACCTCGATCCGCTACTCGCCGGTGTTTTCCGAGTCGGTCGAGAACGCGGTCAAGGCGAAGGCCCAGGCCGTACAGGCGCAGAACACCGTGCTGCAGCGCAAGTACGAAGGCGAGCAGAAGACCGTGACCGCCCAGGCGGAGGCGCAGGCGAAGATCGAGGCGGCCAAGGGCATCGCCGAATCCACCGTGCTGGAAGCGACCGCGCAGGCCAAGGCGATCGCACTGGTCGGCCAGGCCATGCAGGCCAACCCGCAATACACGAAGTTCTACGCGATCCAGCACTGGAACGGCATCCTGCCCCAGTACATGGGCGGCAATGGCGCCGTGCCTTTCGTGGATGTCGGCGGAAAAGGCGGCAAGTAGGCCGCGCCGCGCGGATCGCTTCGGGGAAACCGCAACCCGGGTCAGGTTTCCCGTCGCCGCTCAATGGCCTCGTTCCCGCCCGGGAACGACGCCCGCCTGCAGATCCTCCTGCGCCGGCTGCCCGTGGAAATAGCTTTCCACGATGGGCACCAGGGCGGCGGTGAAGCGTTTCGCGTCGGGCGCCGTCAGGTGCGACCACTCCGGCTGGTCGTAGCCCTGCAACTGCGGATAGTCCTTGAAGTGGATGCCCGGCGCGTGCGTGCGCCGGAGCAGCACGTCCCAGGTCCGCGCGCGCGGCATCACCTTCTCCTCGAACGCATAGTACGGGCCGATGCTCGGCGCGCGCAGGAACAGCACCTGGACGCCACGGGCGCGCAGCGTCGCGACGGCCGCCGCGGCCCGCGCGATCTGCTCGTCGATGACCTGTTGCGCCTTGGCCGGGGTATCCATCTGCGGCGGCGGCGGCCCGGTGAATTCCTGGGCCCAGATCCGCCGCGCCAGCGCCCGGTAGTCGGCGTCGGTCACCAGCTTCGACCACATGTGGCTGTTGCGGTCCGCTTCGGACTCCATCAGCTTGCGCACCGCGATGTGCGGCCGCATGCCCGCACGCACCGGCCAGGGCTGGCGCTTGATCACGGTGTCGAGCGCAAAGTCCGGGTCGTCGAACGCCAGGTACGGCTCGATGAAGTGCATCGACAGCCAGTTGCCGATGCGCTGCGAGGGGGTTTGCCTGCGCGCATACGACAGCACGTCGCCGCGATAGGCGAAGCCGGAGAAAAAGATGTCCGGCGCGACCCCCACCAGCAGGCGGCCGGTGAAGTTCGGATCGGCGGCGAGGTCTTCGAGCATCGGCAGCGGCGTGGTGCCCTCCATCGCCAGCTGGATCGGCCGCTTCCCGGTGATCGCCTGCCATACCGGCAACTGCACGTCGAACAGCACCCGCGAAGAGCCGAGCAGCACGGTCTTGCCGCCCTCGCCGTGGTCGATGCGGCGCCGCTGCAGCGCCCATTCCCCATTGCTGTTGCGATAGCCGGGGTGGACGCCGTAGGCGCGCCAATGCCATTCCCACGCGCCGATCAGCAGCAGCGACAGGATCGCTGCGCCGACCCAGATCGAGCGCCAGGGCCGCAGCGGGATGTCGCGCTCGGGAACCGGCTGCGCCACGCCGGGGCGATCGGAGGCGGTCAGCCGCACGAAGCCGGGACGCACCGGCTCCCCGCGCGGCGCCCGCTCAAAACTGGAAATAGATGAATGCATTTCCCGCCCCTTGTGCGATCACGATCAGGAAGACCATCACGCCCAGCGCCGCCGACAGCGACATCGCCGGCGTGCGTTCGAGCACCGACTCCAGCGTGCGTTCGCGCATCAGCCAGTGCGCGGTCACCAGCGCCCCCACGATCAGCGCGGTCGTCACCAGGTACACGGTGGGAAGGATCGGCGCGGCCGCCGCGTTGCCGCCGGCCATGCCGCGCAGCACGATCCAGGCCTTGCCGAAGGTGTGGGCACGAAAGAACACCCAGGTCACATTGACCAGGACATAGGTCAGCATGCCGAACGCGAACAGCGCGAGCGGACCGGGGCGGTAGCCGGCAAAGTACCTGCGCAACAGCCGTTCGCCCGACAGGTACAGGCCGTGCAGCCCGCCCCAGGCCACGAAGGTCCAGTTCGCGCCGTGCCACAGGCCGCCGAGCAGCATCGTCGTCATCAGGGCCAGATAGGTGCGCGCCGCGCCGTGGCGGTTGCCGCCCAGCGGAATGTAGAGGTAGTCGCGCAGCCACGACGACAGGGTGATGTGCCAGCGCCGCCAGAAGTCGGAGAAGCCGATCGCCGCGTAGGGGAAACGGAAGTTGTCCGGCATGGCGAAGCCCATGCACATCGCCGCGCCGATCGCGGTGGTCGAGTAGCCGGCGAAATCGCAGAAAATCTGCCCGCTGAAGGCCAGCGTGCCGAACCACGCATCCAGCGCGCCCGGCAGCTTGCCGCTGTCGTAGACCATCTCCGCGGCCTTGGCCAGGAAGCCGTCGGCCAGCACGATCTTCTGGAACAGCCCCAGCGTCATCAGCACCAGGCCGAAACGCAGCTGGTTGCCGCTGGCGCGGCGCGGCTGCTCGAACTGCGGCACCAGCTCGGTCGGGCGCATGATCGGCCCGGCCACCAGATGCGGGAAGAACGTCACGAACAGCGCGTAGTCGAGGAACTTGCGCGCCGGCATCGCGCGCCGCAGGTACACGTCCAGCGTGTAGGACAAGGTGGCGAAGGTATAGAACGAGATGCCGACCGGCAGCACGATGTCCCACGCCGGCGGCACGTAATGCACGCCGATGGCGGTCATCGCGACGCTGAAATTCTCCAGCAGGAAATGGCCGTACTTGAAATAGCCCAGCATGCCGAGGTTGGCGATCACCGACAGCAGCATCCACCCGCGCCGCACCAGCGGCTTGTCGGCATGCACCAGCTTCTGCGCGGCGAACCAGTCGACCACCGTGGAGATCCACAGCAGGACCACGAACGGCGGGTTCCAGGCCGCGTAGAACAGGTAGCTGGCCACCAGCAGGTTGACTTTCCTGGTGGTCCAGCCGAAGGGCATCGAATGCAGCACCAACACGATGGCGAAGAACGCCATGAAGGCGAGCGAATTGAAAACCATCGATGTCCCCCGGCGCGCCCGCTGGCGCGGGCGCCGATTCATATCATGGATTCATGAAACATTCAATGGCGTGATCGAAGTTTCGGCGCGGCATTCTGTCGCATCGCAAGCCAGGCCAGGCCAGGGCGATGCGGGACCCCGCGTCCGCAACCGGGGACAGCCTGCGTCGCGCCAGACCGCAGCAAACGCGGCCCGACCGGCCGACCCTCTCCCGTTCGCCGCCGCGCATGCCAGGCCGGCGGCGACGGCTTCGCGCGCAGACTCAGCGCGTCACCGCGCTGGCGCGCACCAGGTATTGCACGCTGAACATCTGCGCCGGATCGAGCCACACCCGATGCACGGCCAGCCCGGCCCTGGCCGCCAGCGCGGCGAATTCGTCCAGCGAATATTTGTAGCTGTATTCGACCTGGATGGTTTCCCCTTCGCCGAACGCCACGCGCGTGCGCCCCACCCTGACCTCCTGCCCGCGGCGGCTGACGATGTGGGTTTCGATGCGCCCGGCCATCGGGTTGTAATGCGCGCGATGGGCGAAGGCCGACAGCACGAAGTCGCTGCCGATCTCGCGGTTCAAGCGCGCCAGCATGTTGAGGGTGAACGCCGCGGTGACGCCGGCGCGGTCGTTGTAGGCCGCGTCGATCAGCGCGTGATCCTTCTTCAGGTCCACGCCGATCAGGATGCCGCCGTCATTGCCCATCTCGTTGCGCATCTTGCGCAACAGGGCGGCCGCTTCGCGGGTCTCGAAGTTGCCGATGGTGGAACCGGGGAAATACAGCACCGTGCGGCGCGGCGCGCGCGGCGGGATCGGCAGCCGCAACGGCCTGCTGAAATCGGCGCACAGCGGCTGCAACGGCAACTGCGGGAACTCCCCGGCCAGCCGGCCGACGCTCTGCCGCAGCGGCTCGGGCGAGATATCCACCGGCACGTAGCCGACCGGCGCACGCAGATGCTGCAGCAGGATGCGGGTCTTTTGCGCGTTGCCGCTGCCGTATTCGACCAGCCGCACTTCGTCGCCCAGGGTGTCGGCGATGCTGTCGGCATGCGCCCGCATCAACGCGATTTCGCAGCGGGTGAGGTAATACTCCGGCTGTTCGCAAATCCGCTCGAACAACTGCGAGCCGCGCTCGTCGTAGAACAGCCACGAGGGCAGTCGCCTGGGGTGCAGGCCAAGTCCGCGCTGGGCTAACTCGAGCAACTCGTCGACCGGAGGGCGGCGGTCGTCGTCGCGGATATCACCGGGTTGCACGCTCATCGGTCATTTCCCAGTCTTAGCCCGGCAAATTGCCAGCGGGCGTGGGGTGGAAAGAAATTGCGGTAGCTGGCGCGCAGGTGATCGCGTGGCGTGACGCAGGAACCGCCGCGCAATACCCACTGCCCGCACATGAATTTGCCATTGTATTCACCCAGCGTGCCGGGCAGCGGGCGAAAGCCCGGGTAGCTGACGTACGGCGAGGCGGTCCACTCCCACGCATCGCCATACAACTGCAGCAGGCCATCGCCGGCAGGCGCCGCGCACGGGTGAAAACGCCGTTCGTCCTGCAGGTTGCCGCCGATGCCGGCGTCCTGTGCCGCCGACTCCCATTCCGCTTCGGTCGGCAACCGGGCACCGGCCCAGCGGGCGAATGCCTCGGCTTCGTAGTAGCTGAGGTGGCACGCCGGCTCGTGCGGATCGATGGCACGCACGCCGGCAAGCGTGAACTCGCTGTCCAGGCCGTCCTGCCAGTACAACGGATGCTGCCAGCCCTCGCGCTGCACCATGGCCCAGCCGTCGGACAGCCACAGCCCCGGTTCGCGATAGCCGCCTTCGCGCACGAACGCCAGGTACTCGGCATTGGTCACCAGGCGGTTGGCCAGGGCGTGCGGCTGCAGCAGCGTGCGGTGCCGCGGGGTTTCGTTGTCGAACGCGAAGCCCGCGCCGCCATGGCCGATCTCGACAATGCCTTCGCGGCCGCCGACGAAGCGCAGCGGCACCGTTCGCGCATCCGCCGCCGCGGCGATCGGCGCGCGATACGCCGGCAGCAGGGGATTGCTCCAGAACGCGTGCTTGATGTCGGTCAGCAGCAGCTCCTGATGCTGTTGCTCGTGCTGCAGGCCCAGCTCGACCAGCGCGGCCAGTTCCGGAGCGTCGTCCCGGCCCAGCAGCTCGCCGACGGCGTCGTCGACGAAGCGCCGATAGCCGAACACGTCGTCCAGCGATGGCCTGGTCAGCAGCCCGCGCTGCGGCCTGGCGTAGATCGGCCCGGCCGACTGGTAGTAGGAGTTGAACAGGTAATGCCAGGCCGGGTCGCGCGGCCGATACGCCGGATCGCGGCCAAGCACGAACTTCTCGAAAAACCAGCTGGTATGCGCCAGATGCCACTTGCCCGGACTGGCGTCGGGCATCGATTGCACCTGCAGATCCTCGGCACTGAGGTGGGCGCACAGCTCCACTGTCCGCTGGCGCACCCGGCGGAATCTTGCGGCCATGCTTGCCGGTGCGGACGCCTGCCGCAGCGTCATTGCTGGCCCACGCGGACGGCAGCGGACCGGTCTGGAATATCGGGGTTCACGCAAGGTGAGTGATTCAAGAACATGTCCGCCAGCATGCCGTCCCAACCGTTCACTTCTTGTGATACCGAGATGGCAGATGTCTTGCAGTGGCTCTTCCGCGCACCGCGAAACAACGGCCGACGACCGATTGTATCAACCCCGGCCGGTGCGACGAACGGCGCGCCGCCAGGCCGCGCACCGCGACGAGGCCCGGCAACATCATATCGTGCGCAAACAGCAGAGCCCGGGCATGCCGGGCTCTGCTGTTGCAAACGTCGCGATCGGCCACCTGGCCGGACGGGACCGGCTCAGTCGCCGTCGCCGTCGTCGTCGTCGCCGTAACTGCGGATATAGCGCGTGTCGTAGGGATCCTCGTACACCGTGCGGGTCTCGATCACGCGCCGACGCACCACCACCGGGGCGTCTTCGTAAATCACGGTGCGCGGCTGGCTGTAGACGACCGGCGGGCCGTAGTACTCCGGTGCCGGGCGAAAGGCGTCGTCGACCAGGCCGATCACCGCACCCGTGACCAGGGCGCCGGCGATCCAGCGTCCACCGCCCCAATGGCCGTCGTGGTCGCGACCGTAATAGCCATGACCGCCGCCGAAATAATGACCGCCGCGATAACCATGATCGTGCGCCGACGCGCTCAATGGCATCGCCACCGCAGCAGCCACGGCAAGGCTCAATGCCGCCAGCTTGCCCGCACTACTGAAACGCTTGATCATGACTGCCCTCCTCGGTTGTGCCACGGCACCCATGCTCGGCTTGCCCGGCTTAATGTGAACTGAAGTGTTCACTTTTTGATGCGGGCCGTATCCCAGGGGTTCACGCCCGCGTCCGCCGCACGCCGCCGCAGCAGCCAGCAGCCGTGGATGTCGGCGCGGCGGCTGAAATCGAACGGGATGCTCGGCACGCTCCAGTCCTCGATCTCGAAACGCGGCTGCAATGCCTCGCGATCGAGCTTGAAACGGCGGAAGTTGTTGGAAAACACGATCACCCCGTCGCGGGTCAGCCGCTCGCCGCAGGCGTCGAGCAGTTTCACATGATCGCGCTGCACGTCGAAGTCGTCGGCGCGCTTGGAATTGGAAAACGTGGGCGGGTCGACGAAAATCAGGCCGTAATGCCCGCGGTCGCGGCCGAGGAATTCCAGCACGTCGAACTGCATCAGGCGATGGCCGGCGCCGCTGAAACCGTTCAGCGCGAGATTGCGCGAGGCCCATTCCAGATAGGTCGCGGACAGGTCCACGCTGGTGGTTTCCAGCGCGCCGCCGGCCGCCGCATGCACGCTGGCGGTGGCGGTATAGGCAAACAGGTTCAGAAAGCATTTGCCGTCGGCCAGTTCGCGCACTTTCGCGCGCACCAGCCGGTGGTCGAGGAACAGGCCGGTGTCGAGATAGTCGGTGAGGTTGACCAGGAACTTCAGGCCGTCCTCTTCCACCTCGACGAACTCGTTGCGCTGGTCGAGCTGGCCGTATTTGGAGCCGCCCTTGCCGCGCTCGCGGGTCTTGATCGCGATGCGCTCGCGCGGCACGCCAAGCACCTCGCCGGCGACGCGGGCGATTTCCCGCAGCCGCAGCCGGGCGACGTCGGCCGGCACGTCGGCCGGCGCGCGGTATTCCTGGATATGCAGATGCTCGTCGCCGGCGGTGTCGCCGTAGACGTCGATCGCGGCGGCGTATTCGGGCAGGTCCTGGTCGTAGGCGCGCCAGCAGTGGATGCCTTCGCGGGTCAGCCGCTTGCGCAGGTGCCGGACATTCTTCTCCAGCCGGTTCTTCAGCATCTGCGCGCCGGGCGACAGCGGTTTCGGCTCGCGCGGTTTCTCCTCGCACGGCTTCAGGTCGAAGGTCAGCAGCACGGTTTCCAGCGCGCCGTTGTAAAGCGCGTAGCGCTTGTCCGCGTGCAGCTGCATCGCGCGGCCCAGCTCCACGTCGCCGGCCAGCACGGCGGCGCGCCAGCCGGTGAAGCGCTGGCGCAGAGTGTCGCCCAGCGCGCGGTACAGCTTCGGCATCTCGGCGCGCTCGCCCAGCCGCTCGCCGTACGGCGGATTGGTGATGACCAGGCCGTAGCCGACGCCGGGCGGCGGCGCGGCGTGCGCCACGTCCTGCCGGTCCAGCGTGAAGAACCCGGCCACGCCCGCCTGCTGCGCGTTGCGTTTCGCGGCCTGCACCATGCGCGGGTCGGCGTCGCTGCCGAAGAACGCGCCGCGCAGGCCGCGCAGGCCGGTTTCGGCGCGCTGCTTCGCCTCGTCCAGCAGGCCGCGCCACAACGCGATGTCGTGCTGCTGCCAGCCGAGAAATCCGAAATACTCGCGGCGCAGGCCGGGCGCCACATCCCCCGCCATCAGCGCGCCCTCGATCAGCAGGGTGCCCGAGCCGCACATCGGATCGAGCAGGGCGCCGCCGGCGGCGTACACCTGCGGCCAGCTTGCGCGCAGCAGCATCGCGGCGGCGAGGTTCTCCTTCAGCGGCGCGGCGCCCTGTTCCTCGCGCCAGCCGCGCCGGTGCAGCGGCGAGCCGGCCAGATCCAGCGACAGCGTGGCGCGGTCGCGGCGCAGGCGCAGGTTGATGCGGATGTCCGGCTCGTCGGTATCGATGCCGGGCCGGCTGCCGTCGCGCTGGCGGAACTGGTCGACCACCGCATCCTTCACCCGCAGGCCGATGTACTGGCTGTGGCCGAGCTTGCTCAGCGCGGCGCCGGCGTCGACCGCGAAGGTGGCGTGCGCCGCCAGGTGCCGGCTCCAGTCGATGTCCTGCACGCCGCGGTACAACGCGTCGTCGTCCGCCGCATCGAACTCCGCCAGCGGCAGCAGGATGCGGCTGGCCAGCCGCGACCACAGGCAGGCGCGATACGCGGTTTCCAGCGTGCCGGAAAAATGCGCGCCGGCCAGCGCCTCGCGCACGTCGCCGGCGCCGAGCGCGACCAGCTCGTCGCGCAGCAGGTATTCCAGTCCCTTCGGGCAGGTGGCGAAGAACACGCTCATGGGCGCGGGCCGCAGGCGAGCGGACTCATCCGGCTTCTGCCATCAGCTCGAGCATGTACCGCAACTGGGCGGCGATCATGTCGATGCTCGAGCCCAGCCGATGGTCGTCATCCAGCACCAGCAACGGCAGCCGGCGCTGCGCACTGAATGCCTGCACGCCGGCCAGCGGACAGGTCACGTCGCTCCAGCCATGGATCAGCACGGTCGACACCCCGGGCCGCAGGTCGAACGTCCGCGCATAACCGGGAATCGCCACCGGCGTGGCCAGCAGCAGCAGCCCCGCCACCGGCACGTCCATCGAGACCAGCCCTGACACGAACGCGCCCATGCTCGAACCCACCAGCAAGGGCGGTGCGGCGAGTTCCTCGATGGTGGCACGCAGGCGGGCGATCCGCGGCGCCACCGAGCCGGCGAGCCCCCGCGAGTCGTCGTCACGATAATCCGGCCGCTGCGTGCGCCAGCCCAGCGATTCGGCGAACGCCGCCAGCATGCTGACCTTGGTGGCGTCCGGACCGGAGTCCGAGCCATGCGAAAGGATGACCTGGCCACGCATGGCATCTCCATGTAACTGCTTGAACAAGTCGGGTATCTTAACAGCTGGCGTTTCCGATCAGCCTCCCGGTGTCCGCTCGCGCCTGGCGGCTCCATCAGCAAGGCACGCAGGGAGCCTGCCCACCGATGTCCCTCCTGACCATCCACGACCAGCCGCTGCCCTACGTCGGCCGCCTGCCCGAACGCCCGGCCGGCGCCGTGGCGCTGGTGGTGATCCACTGCACCGAGCTGCCGGACCTGGCCAGCGCCCGCAGCTACGGCGAAAAGCCGCTGTACGACAACGGCACCGGCAACAGCGGCCACTACTACATCGACCGCGACGGCGCGGTTTACCGCTATGTGCCCGGCACCCGCATCGCGAACCATGTGCGCGGCCACAACCCGCAATCGATCGGCATCGAGCTGGTCAACCTCGGGCGCTACCCGCACTGGTGGGATTCGCGCCGCCAGCAGATGACCGAGCCCTATGCCGCCGCCCAGACCAGCGCGCTGCGGGCATTGCTGGCCCGGCTGCGGCGGGAATTCCCGAACCTGCACCGGATCGCCGGCCACGAGGATCTGGACACCGCCCTGATGCCGGCCAGCGACGATCCTGCGCTGGAAATCCGCCGCAAGCTCGATCCCGGCCCGCTGTTCCCGTGGGCCGAGGTGCTGGACGGGAGCGGCCTCACGCGGCTCGGCACCGGTCACTGAAGGGAATCCCGAACACCCCGGCTCCCGGCACTGCGTAGGAGCGCACCCTG
>JAGWMU010000061.1 GCA_028873095.1 Pseudomonadota bacterium
ATGATCCCGAACGCCGGCAGGATCATGATGTAGACCTCCGGGTGCCCGAAGAACCAGAAGATGTGCTGGTACAGCACCGGGTCGCCGCCGCCGCCGGGGTTGAAGAAGCTGGTGCCGAAGTACTTGTCGGTCAGCAGCATGGTCACCGCACCGGCCAGCACCGGCATCACCGCGATCAGCAGGAACGCGGTGATCAGCCAGCTCCACACGAACACCGGCATCTTCAGCAGATCCATGCCCGGCGCGCGCAGGTTGAGGATGGTCGCGATGATGTTGATCGCGCCCATGATCGAGCTGATGCCCATCAGGTGGATCGCGAACACCGTGTAGGCCAGCGAACTGCTCTGCAGCGACAACGGCGGCAGCATCGTCCAGCCGCCGGCGATGCTGCCGCCCGGCATGAACAGGGTGGACAGCAGCAGCGCGAACGCGAATGGCAGGATCCAGAACGACAGGTTGTTCATGCGCGGCAGCGCCATGTCCGGCGCGCCGATCATCAGCGGGATCATCCAGTTGCCCAGGCCCACGAAGGCCGGCATCACCGCGCCGAAGATCATCACCAGCGCGTGCATGGTGGTCATCTGGTTGAAGAAGTACGGCTGCACCAGCTGCAGGCCCGGCTTGAACAGCTCGGCGCGGATCACCATCGCGAAACTGCCGCCGATGAAGAACATCGTCAGCGCGAAGATCAGATACAGCGTGCCGATGTCCTTGTGATTGGTGGACATGCACCAGCGCTGGAAGAAACCTTTCGGCGCGCCGTGGTGATCATCGTGCTGATCATGGGTGGCTGCGTGGGACATGGCCTTGCACCTCTAACCTGTTGTTGAATGCGTCTAGTCGAAACTGCGTGAGCGGCGAAGGTCAGCCCTGCTTGCCCTTGGCAGGAGCAACGGCGACCTGTGCGGTTTGCGGCGCGGCCGCCGTGGAGGCCGCCGCGGGTGCCGCCGCTGGAGCGGGAGCCGCGGCCGGGGCAGCCGACTTCGCTTCCTGCGCGGCGAGCCACTTGGCGAAGTCCGCCTTGGACTTGGCCACCACCACGATCGGCATGAAGCCGTGATCCTGGCCGCAAAGCAGGGCGCACTGGCCGCGGTAGGTGCCGGGTGTCTTGATGTTGGTCCAGGCGGCATTGATGGTGCCGGGGATCGCGTCCACCTTCCAGCCCAGCGCCGGCACCCACCACGAGTGGATCACGTCGCCGCCGGTGATCAGGAAACGGATCTTGGTGTCGACCGGCACCACCAGCGGCTTGTCGACATTCAACAGGTAGGTGTTCTCGGTGCCCACCTTGACCGCATAGGGATCCATGCCCGAACCGAGCTGGCGAGTCTGATCGCTGAGCGAATCGAGCTTGGACATGAAGCCGACCTTGTCGACCGGCTTGCCCAGGTAGCTGATGTAGTCGTAGCGCCATTTCCACTGGTAGCCGGTGACCTTGACCGTCATCTGCGAACCGGTGGTGTCCGCCCACGAAGTCAGGCCCTTGGTGGACAGGTAGGCCAGCACGACCAGGATGATCACGGGGATCGTGGTCCAGACGATTTCCAGCGTGGTGTTGTGCGACCACTTCTCGGCCACCGCGCCGCGCGATTTGCGGAACCGGAACATGGCGATGAACATCGCGCCGAACACCAGCGTTCCGATCACCGCGCACACGCCCAGCGAGATGCTGTTGAGGTGGTAAGGCACCGACGACCAGGTGGTTACGCCGCGCTGCATGTTCACCTGCCACGGCCCGCGTGCGGCCTGGGCCGTGCTGCCGAACGAAGCAAGGGCCAGCGCCGCCCATGCCATGAATGATCGCCTGATGCCGCCAGATGTCATGTCTTGCACCCTAGATTCTGTTTTCGTGACTGGCCATTGAACTCGGCCAGCAACACCATGAGTTTCCCCGACAACTCCACGCGTTCCTGTTCCGTCAGAAAAGCACCGATCTCCAGCTTGTGCCCGTGCGACGACAGCAGCAGGCATTGACGGCCCGCGCCCGGCTCCAGCAGCACGCGCACCCAGTACGACTGGAAGCGCCTGCAGCGGCGATCCGGCAGCGACCGCACTTCCAGCGACGATGCGTCGATGGTGATGCGCTCGCTGCGCCCGCCGGCACGCCACGCCGCGCGCAAGGCAGCCGTCATGGCGGCGGATTCAACCAGGGCAAACAATGGAGCAAATACGTTCCCCCGCCACGCACCCAGTCCCGCCGTTGTCAACGCCAGCGCTACCAGAACCACGATCAATCGACGCAAACCGCGCCGGCTTAGCGTGCGATTGGGCTTGAGCCACATCGTCACGCTGGGCAGGCCGGCGGCAGCTGGTCGAAGCACGATCATGGGGATCCGGCGTGCCTGGAACAGCGCGATGATAGGGCGCTGCGAGGCATCGGGCAAGAATGTCGCACCATCTTGACCTGAATCAGGCCACCCGGACGCAATTGCGGTATATGGCCGGCGCTTGCTCGTCTGCGTCGGCGGGAATGGCCCCAGGGTGCGTCCGGATGCCTTCGCGCAACGCCCGGCACCCGGCGTACAATCCCGCGCTCACCTCCGCAGCGGCGGATTTTTCGGCAAGCCCGTGAACCAGCCCATCCTCAATTTCGAACTCCCCGATCGCATCGCACCGGCCCGCGAACGCATCACCGCGGCCTGGTCGCGCGACGAAACCGAAGCCGTCAACGACCTGCTGGCCCAGGCCGCCCTGCCGCCCGCCGAACGCGAGCAGGTGATCGACCGCGCCGCCGCGCTGGTCGCGCGCGTCCGCGCGCGCGCCAAGGATCTGGGCGTGGTCGATTCGTTCATGCGCCAGTACGACCTGTCCAGCGAGGAAGGCGTGCTGCTGATGTGCGTGGCCGAGGCGCTGCTGCGCATCCCGGACAGCACCACCGCGGACAAGCTGATCCGCGACAAGCTCGGCGACGCCGACTGGCGCAAGCACCTGGGGCGCAGCGAATCGCTGCTGGTCAACGCCTCCACCTGGGGTCTGCTGCTGACCGGCCAGCTGGTCAACCTCGCCGAGGATACCCGCCAGGACTTCACCGGCACGCTGCGCCGGCTGGTCGCCCGCGTCGGCGACCCCACGATCCGCGTGGCGGTACGCCAGGCCATGCGCATCATGGGCTACCAGTTCGTGATGGGCCGCACCATTCCCGAGGCCCTGGATCGCGCCGCCAGGAAGGAAAACACGCCGTACCGCTACTCCTTCGACATGCTCGGCGAATCGGCGCTGACCGCCGCGGACGCCGAACGCTACCAGCAGGCCTACCGCGATGCGATCGCGGCACTCGGCAAGCGCGGCCCGTTCGCCAACCACACCGAAGCGCCATCGATCTCGGTGAAGCTGTCCGCGCTGTTCCCCCGCTATGAAGTGGCGCAGCGCGGGCGCTCGCGCACCGCGCTCACCGGAAAGCTGCTGGAGCTGGCGCAGCTGTCGATGCAGCACGGCATCGCGCTGTCGGTCGATGCCGAGGAGGTCGACCGGCTGGAGCTGTCGCTGGACATCATCGGCGACGTCTTCGCGCATCCGTCGCTGGCGGGCTGGAACGGCCTGGGCTTCGTGGTGCAGGCCTACACCAAGCGCGCGCCGTTCGTGATCGACTGGCTGGCCGAAACCGCACTGGCGGCAAAGCGCCGCTGGTACGTGCGGCTGGTCAAGGGCGCCTACTGGGATGCCGAGATCAAGCGCTCGCAGGAGCAGGGCCTGAGCGGCTACCCGGTGTTCACCCGCAAGCCGAACACCGACGTGTCGTACCTGGCCTGCGCGCGGCGGCTGTTCGACGCCGGCAGCGAACGGATCTACCCGCAGTTCGCCACCCACAACGCGCACACCATCGCCGCCGTGCACCACATGGCGCAGGGACGGCCGTTCGAGTTCCAGCGCCTGCACGGCATGGGCGTGGACCTGTACGCCGAGGTGATCGGCAAGGACAGCTTCGACGTGCCCTGCCGCGTCTACGCGCCGGTCGGCTCGCACCAGGACCTGCTGCCGTACCTGGTGCGCCGCCTGCTGGAGAACGGCGCCAACACCAGCTTCGTCAACCGCATCGTCGACGAGAACCTGCCGCCGCGCACCCTGGTCGCCGACCCCTGCGAGACGGTGCGCGCGTTCGATTCGATTCCCCACCCGCGCATCCCGCTGCCGGCCAATCTCTACGGCGACGATTCCGCGTTTGCGCAGAATCCAAATTTCGTATCCAGGAAGAATTCGATGGGCGTCAACTTTGCCAACGACAACGAACTGAGGGCCCTGGCCGAGGCGGTCAACGCCCAGCAGGGGCCGTGGACCGCCGGCCCGCTGGTGCCGGGATCGAACAGCGCCGGCGCCAGCGTCGAGGTCACCGACCCGGCCGACCGCCGGCGCAAGCTCGGCAGCTACGTCAGCGCCGACCAGGCCACGGTGGACCTGGCGCTGGCCAACGCCGTCGCCGCCCGGGACGGCTGGAGCGATCTGCCGGTGACGGAGCGCGCGGCGATGCTGGAGCGCGCCGCCGACCAGTTGGAGGCGCGCCGCGCCGAGTTCATCGCGCTGTGCGTGCGCGAAGCCGGCAAGAGCCTGCCCGACGCGATCGCCGAGATCCGCGAGGCGGCCGATTTCCTGCGCTACTACGCCACCCTGGCGCGGCGCCTGTTCGCCCAGCCCGAACAGCTGCCCGGCCCCACCGGCGAAAACAACCAGCTGTTCCTGCAAGGCCGCGGCGTATTCGTGGGCATCAGCCCGTGGAATTTCCCGCTGGCGATCTTCGTCG
This sequence comes from Pseudomonadota bacterium, assembly GCA_028873095.1. Lineage (GTDB taxonomy): Bacteria > Pseudomonadota > Gammaproteobacteria > Xanthomonadales > Rhodanobacteraceae > Rhodanobacter. Next base: position 4,736 of record JAGWMU010000061.1, read on the forward strand.
GCCAGATCAGCGCCGCGCTGGTCGCCGGCAACACCGTGCTGGCCAAGCCGGCCGAGCAGACCAGCCTGATCGGCCACCGCGCCACCCAGTTGCTGCACGCGGCGGGCGTGCCGCAGGACGTGCTGCAGTACCTGCCCGGCGACGGCAGCAGCGTCGGCGCGGCGCTGACCCGCGATCCGCGCGTGGCCGGCGTGGTGTTCACCGGCTCCACCGAAACCGCGTGGGCGATCAACCGCGCGCTGGCCGCGCGCAACGCGCCGATCGCCGTGCTGGTGGCCGAGACCGGCGGCCAGAACGCGATGATCGCCGACTCCTCCGCGCTGCCCGAACAGATCGTCAAGGACGTGATCGCCTCGGCGTTCCAGTCCGCCGGCCAGCGCTGCTCGGCGGCCCGCGTGCTCTACATCCAGGAAGACATCGCCGACAAGGTGATCGAGATGCTCGCCGGTGCGATGGCCGAACTGAAGGTGGGCGACCCCGGCCGGCTTTCCACCGACGTGGGCCCGGTGATCGACGAGGAAGCCAGGGCGACCCTGGTGGCCCACGCCGAGCGCATGGACCGCGAGGCGAGGAAGATCGCCGAGGCGCCGATGGATCCGGCGGAGACCGCGCACGGCACGTTCTTCGCGCCGCGCGCCTACGAAATCGCCTCGCTGGCGGTGCTCAAGCGCGAGGTGTTCGGCCCGGTGCTGCACCTGATCCGCTTCAAGGCCAGCGAACTCAAGCAGGTGGTCGAGGCGATCAACGCCACCGGCTACGGCCTCACCCTGGGCATCCACAGCCGCATCGACACCACCGTCGAGTACATCCGCCGGCACGCCCGCGTCGGCAACTGCTACGTCAACCGCAACCAGATCGGCGCGGTGGTCGGGGTGCAGCCGTTCGGCGGCGAAGGCCTGTCCGGCACCGGCCCCAAGGCCGGCGGCCCGCACTACCTGCTGCGCTTCGCCGGCGAACGCACGCTGACCGTCAACACCACCGCCTCCGGCGGCAACGCCTCGCTGCTGACCATCGGCGAATGACCCGGCCGGGCGGCGTGGCGGCGCGCGTGCCGCACCGTCACGCCGCCCTGCGCCGGAGCTATGCTGCACACTTCGACGTGAGAGAGTCGGCATGAGCGAGACTGCGCTTTCCCTCAGCGATCATCTGCAGCGCATGCGCGACGCGCACCGCAGCCAGCCGATGCCGGCTTGGCCCGCGCGCGCGCGCCGCCTGCGGGCGCTCGAGGCGCTGGTGCTGCAGCATCGCGGCGAGATCGCCGCGGCGATCGATGCCGATTTCGGTTGCCGCCCGCGCGAGGAAACCGACCTGCTGGAGATCTACCCCAGCCTGTCGGCGATACGCCACGCGCTGGCCCGCGGCCGGCGCTGGATGAAACCGCGCCGGCGCCTGGCCGACCTGCTGTTCCTGCCCGCCGGCATCGAACTGCGCCCGCAACCGCTGGGCGTGGTCGGCATCATCGTGCCGTGGAACTATCCGCTGTATCTGGCGATCGGCCCGCTGGTCGACGCGCTGGTCGCCGGCAACCGCGCCATGATCAAGATGAGCGAATACACGCCGCGCTTCTCGGCGCTGTTCGCCGAGCTGATCGGACAGCACTTCGCGCCGGACGAAGTGGCGGTGATCAACGGCGACGCCGGGGTGGCGCAGGCGTTCTCGTCGCTGCCGTTCGACCACCTGCTGTTCACCGGCTCCACCGCGGTGGGCCGCCACGTGATGCGCGCGGCCGCCGCCAACCTGACGCCGGTGACGCTGGAGCTCGGCGGCAAGTCGCCGGCGATCATCGGCCCGGACGCGCACTTCGAGCGGGCGGTGGAGCGCATCGTGTTCGGCAAGCTGGTCAACGCCGGGCAGACCTGCATCGCCCCCGACTACGTGCTGCTGCCGCGCAGCCGCATGGGCGACTTCATTGCCGCCGCGCACGCCACGGTGAACCGACTGTATCCGGAGATCGGCGCCAACCCGCAATACGCCAGCGTCGCCTCGGACGCCCAATACCAGCGGCTGACCGGCCTGCGCGACGCGGCGGTGGCGGCCGGCGCGCGGGCCGAAGCCCTGGGCAGCGGCAGCGATCCGGCGCAGCCGCGGCGCCTGCTGCCGACCCTGCTGGTCGGCGTGCAGGACACGATGGCGGTGATGCACGAGGAGATCTTCGGGCCGCTGCTGCCGGTGGTCGGCTACGACAGCCTGGACGAAGCCATCGGCTATGTGGCGGCTCGGCCGCATCCGCTGGCGCTGTACCTGTTCGAGCGCAACCGCACGGCCATCGAAAAGGTGCTGTCCGGCACCGTCGCCGGCGGCGTCACCGTCAACGACACGCTCTATCACATTGCCCAGCACAAGCTGCCGTTCGGCGGCATCGGCCCGTCCGGCATGGGTGGCTATCACGGCGAGGCCGGCTTCCGCACGTTCTCGCATGCCAAGCCGGTGATGCGCCAGGCCCGCCTGAACGGCGCCGGCCTGCTCAACCCGCCCTACGGCGCACGCTTCCGCGGCCTGCTCAAGGCGTTCCTGAAGCTCGGTTGAAACAGGCATCGGATGGCCGTCGGGAGAAAAAAAACCTCCCCGCCAGGCGGGGAGGTTTTTTTGTCCCGTGCATTGGCACCAATCGCGATCAGAATTTGTATTGGGCCGACACGCTCAGCAGATTGCCGTAATCATTGAAGGAACCCGTCAACACGTCGGCGGTCGCGCTCTGCACGCCGTCGATCTGCGCCTTGCTGACGAAAATATGCGCATAGGACGCGTTGATCTCGAGATGCTCGCTGGCCTTGTAGCCGATGCCGACCGTCGTCATCGTGCGGGTCTCGTCCGGCACTCGCGGGTCCCGGTAGGTCGAACTGGTGGGAGTCGTGTCGAACGCCACGCCCGCCCGCAGGGTGACCTTGTCATTCAAGTAGTAGTCGCCGCCGACCGAGGCATACCAGGTGTTCTTCCAGTTGAACACCTGGTCGCTGGTGGGCTGCGCCGGATTGGCGTAGGTCACCTGCAGCTTCTTGAACACGTCCCACTTGGTCCATGCCACATCCGCGCCGATTCCGAATTTTTCGGCTTGGTGCCAGTAACTGAAACTGGCCACGGCCGGCGTGGTGAATCCTGCCGTGCCGCCCGTGTGCGTGAACGGCATGCCGCCGCCGAGCAGCGGCGCCACCGACGGATTCGACAGCAGCGCGGCGACGTTGTCCGGCACCGTGAAGTTGGCCGTGCCGTGCAGCGTATGCGCGATCTTGGCGCGGTAGTTGAATGCCAGCTTGTCTTGCTGGGTCAGCTTCCAATAGGCGCCAAGCTGCCAGCCATAGGCCCAGCTCTCGCCGTAGATGCGGGCGTAGCCGTCCGAACCCGGCGGGACCACCGCACCGACCTGCGCGGACAGTGCCTGCGCCATGGGCAGGCTGATCTGGCCGGCCGCCGCCGCCTGCTGGATCAGGCCCAGGCCGACCATGTTGTAGTTGATCGCGTTGGTCAGCTCCGCGCTGGTCTTCTGCGCGATGACGCTGGCGCCCAGACTGAACGTATCGGTGACGTCGAACGACCCGGAAATGGTCGCATCGAGCGAGCGGAACTTCGAGTTGATGGCGTTGTAGCGACCCACCCAGGTCTTGTCGTATTCGGTCTGGAAACCGAACGGCACCGAGAAGCCCGCACCCAGATGCACCCGGTCGCTGACCTGGGTGGCGAAGAACAGCGCCGGCACCGGCAGCGTGGTGCCGCCATCGCCGCCATTGCCACCGCTGATCGGACGCCCCAACGCATCGTGCGCGGTTCCGCTGAACTTGGTGCTGAAGTTGATGGCCGTCATGTCGGCTTGAAAGTAGGTGCCCTTCAGGTCGGTCATCGCCGCCGGGTTGTTCGCCACAACCGACACGTCGCCACCCGCGGTGGCGGAACCCGCATAGGCGCGCCCCAGGCCCTTGGCGCTGTTTTCCTTGAGCTGGAATGCGCTGGCACTCGCGGTGCCCGGCGCCAGCAGGGCGCCGGCAATGGCCACACTCAACGCGGCGAGCGCGAACGGTCGGATCGTACCCCTGAAAGAATGGAAAGACGTATGCATCGCTTGCTCCTGCATGTTCGTGGACCGGCTCGAATGGATCGCTGGCGGGGAAGCAAATGTTAATTTTTAAACGCGCGTTTGAAGCCCCTGCGCGACACTGTGCCCACTCGCCCATGGCGTTGCAAGTGCTGACGCAGCAAATTGACGCAGCCCACCGATCGCGCCGGAGCGGTCCCCGTCCGCACGACCCGCCGCGCCCGCCCGCGGACAGCCGTGGGCACAGCATGGCGAGCCACGCCGCACGCCCCGGCACTGCGATGGCCGCGATGCCATGAGACGGGCAATGCAGCGACGACACTGTTACCCTCACCGCCACGCTGGATACCTGATCCGCGCGCACCTCCTCACCGGGCATTGCCATGCAATGTTTTGTCTACGCCAGCCTGCGCAAAAGCGGCAGTTATCTGTGGCTGGCGCGACGCGACGCATTCGATGTACTGCCCGAGCCGCTGCAGCTGCTGCTGGGCGAGCTGCGCTTCGTGCTGGAGGTATCCCTGGACGAGCGGCGCACGCTGCCCAACGAGGATCCCGTCCAGATACTCGGCCATCTGCGCACGCAAGGCTGGCACCTGCAGGTGCCGCCGCCCGAACAGCTGGCCGCCGCCAATCACCCCGCCTACGGAACGACCACGCGCGACGACCGGATCGACTGATCGACGCAGCGTGACGGTGGCATTAACACTTGGTTACCGTCTGCCGGCTCAACGATTTCTATACTGCCCCCCATGACCCAACCCAAATCGCACCGCCGCCCACCTCTGCCGCAAGCACTCGCCTGGTTCGTCCCGGGATTGCTCGCCGTCGCCGCCGCCGGGTTGTCCGTCCATCCGCTGACGCTGATCCCGCTGCTGCTGGCCAACGCGCTGACCATGGCGGCGACCTGCCATGCCATCGGCTTCGATCCCGAGCCGCGCTTCGCCCGCACCGTGATGCGCCGCGGCGCGGCGCACCTGGTGATGTTCACCGGCTACTGCGTGCTGGTGTTCGCGCTGGTCGCCTGGCCGATGCTGCAACTGTGCAACACGCCCAGCCTCGGCGCCGCACTGGCGCTGGTCGTGGTACTGACGCTCGCGATGGCGGCCTTGTGGCGGCTATGGCCCGCGTTCGGGCTGGTCTTCGTGTGGGATGACGCCTACCCGTCGCAGCGGGACGGCTCCTGGATCTTCACTGCCACCCTCCGCAGCATCGCCTTCGGGCGTCACCTGTCGCGCGAGGAGCGCTTCTTCAGCCACTTCCTGCCGGCGGCGTTTGCCCTGCTGGTACTGGCGTTCGGCGCGATCGCGCTGACCGGCCTGTACGGCATGCTGTCCTTCGAGCCGCGTATCGCCGCGCTGGTGCTGTACGGGTTCGTGCTGCTGCCGCTGGGATGCCTGGTCATCGCCAATCGCACGCTGCATGCCCTGCTGTGCGGACGGCGCGGCGAGGCGTGCAAACCCGCCGGCGAACCGGCCCCGGAACAAACGGCTGCCGCCGCGACATGCGCCACCACGCCCCTGAACGACCAGGAGCGCATCGCCGGCACGCCCGAGCAGGCCCGGGCGCTGCTTGCCGCCACCCGCGATGGCGATATCGAGCGCGCGCTGGCGCTGGTCGCGGCCGGCGCCGATCCCGAGACGGCGCCTGACGCCGCCGACCGCGATCAGCGCCCGGTGCTGATGCTCGCCGCACTGCTGCCCGACACCCATCTGCTGCGCGCGCTGATCGCCAAGGGCGCGGACGTGAACCGCAGCAGCGGCGGGCTGACCCCGCTGCTGGCGGCCACGCGCGACAGCTGGCACGGCCGCGCCGAGGCCGTGCTGACCCTGCTCGCCAATGGCGCCAGCCCGCTGGCCGCCGACATCGAAGGCAACACGCCGCTGCATGGCGCGGTGCTGAGCGCCGAGCCCGGCGTGGCGGCGATGCTGCTGGATGCCTCCGCACCGATCAACGCACTGAACAAGGCCGGCATCAGTCCGCTGGCGATCGCCTGCCACGCCGCCAACTGGCTGCTGGCGAAATTCCTGCTCGAGCACGGCGCCAAACCGGCGCCGGCCGGCGGCGAACCCGCACTGGTCGCCGCCGCCGGAATCGCCGATGACGACGCCACCGGCGTCAAGCTGCTGCTCAAGCATCGCGCCGCCGTCAATGCCGTCGACGCGCGCCACCGCAGCGCCCTGATGGCGGCCGCCGCCGAAGGCCACGTGCAGATCGCCCGCGCACTGTGCGCCGCCGGCGCCGATGCCGCGCTGGCCGATCGTCACGGCACCACGGCGCTGATGGAAGCGGCGCGTGCCGGCGCCGGCGAGATCGTGCAACTGCTGGCGGAGACGCAACCCGATGTGCGCGTGCGCGACGAACACGGCCGCGATGCGCTGACTCTCGCCTGCCAGTCGCCCCATGCGCGCGCCGAGACGATAGACGCGCTGCTCGCCCTCGGCGCCGAACCGAAGACCCCCGGCAGCGATGGCCGCAGCGCACTGGACCATGCCGCTGCCGCCGGGCGCTGGGACCTGGTCGCGCTGCTCGACCCGGACACCCCGCTGCCGGCCACCCACAGCCGCGACCTGCTGGCCGATGGCGCCGACACGCCGGCGCATCTGCTCGATGCGCTGCGCTTCGGGCACTGGGCGATCGTTTCCGGTTTTTCCACGATCGCACGCACCTGGCCGCAGGCGCAGCTCGCCCGGCTGTATCTGGACCTGGCCAGCCCCGGCCTGGGCGCCGCGCGCCGCTGGCTGCTCGAACACGGCCTGGAGGCCGAAGCGCGCCTGCCGCCACGGCTGTCCGGCCCGGACCAGGCCCCGCCGACGGCACCGGCGGCCTTGCCGCCGCTGGGCCAGCGCCTGTTCGACGCCTTGCTGCAGCAGTTGCCCGACTCGACCGAAGCCCTGGACGATTTGCTGCAGGCCGGCGCCACCCCCGCCGGCGCCGGCCTGCTGGCGCAGGCGCTGGCGCACCTGGGCGATTCGGTGCAAGCCGCCGCCCTGCCGCTGCGCCTGCTCGAGTGCGGCGCCGACCCGTTCGGGCCGGATGCGCGCGAGCGTTCCCCGCTGCACCTGGCCGCGGCCAACGCGCAACTGGAACTGCTGCAGGCCCTGCTGGCGCGAGGCTGCGATCCGAACAGCCGCGACCGCGACGGCCGGACCCCGCTGTTCGCCGCGCTGGAACACGGCGCCCAGGCCCTGCCGCTGGTGCGGGCGTTGATCGCCTGCGGCGCCGACCCGGAAGCCGCCGACGCGAATGGCGAGACGCCGCTGGGGCGGGCACTCGAACACCCCGCCGTGGAGCGCTGGCTGGACTGGCGCGACTGGCCGCGGCCCCATCGTCCGCTGCGTGCCGGCGACCTGCCCGCGGCCGCTGCCGCCGGCGCCCTCGCCACGGTGCAGCGCCTGCTGGAGCTGGGTTTCGCCGTCGACACCCGCGACGACCAGGGGGCCTCGGCGCTGTTGCGCGCCTGCGGAGCCGGGCACCGCGACATCGCCGCCTGCCTGCTCGATGCCGGCGCCGACCCGACCCTGGCCTCGCACAGCGGCGTCACGCCCCTGTCCGCCGCCGTCGCCGCGCGCCGCGAGGCACTGGTCGGGCTGCTGCTGGAGCGCCGGGTTGCCGCCGACCAGCGCCTGCCGAACGACGCCACGGCGCTGATGGTGGCCGCCGCGATGGGCTTCCCGGAGATCCTCGAGCTGCTGCTGCGCGCCGGGGCCGACGTCAACGCGATCGACGCGCGCGGTCGCAGCGCGCTGCACGCCGCGGCGCGGTTCGGCTTCGAGCACAACGACAGCCTGCGCGCCCGGCGCTTGTTCGACGGCCTGCTCAAGCACGCCGCCGACGTCAACCAGGCCGACAGCGAGGGCAAGACGGCACTGCTGCTCCTGCTGGGCGCGCAGCTGCCGCCGGGCAGCGACTGCGATGCCACGCATATCGGCGCGCTGGTGCCGGTGCTGCTGGATGCCGGCGCCAGGACCGGGCACGCCGACCAGCGCGGCGTGACGGCGCTGCATGCCTGCGCCATGCATGCGCTGCTGCCCCCGGCGCGCGTGCTGCTGTCGCGCGGCGCGGACCGCCAGGCCGTCGACGCGTTCGGACGCACCGCCGCCGATGTCGCCCGGCAACTGGGCTATGTCGATATCGCGCACGAGCTCAGCGCCCGCGCCGCGGCGATTCCCAGCGTGCGGCAGACCCTGCGCCAGCCGGCGCAACCGACCGACTGATCATCCCGCCGCCACATCGGCCAACGCGGCAAACGGATCCGCCGTCGCCATCGACGGCGGCAGCCGTTGCCAGACAGCCACGACCTGCGCCACATCGATTTGATCCACCCGTCGCACGTCCGGCAAGCCGCCAACGACGGCGACGGCGCTCCCGGCCACACTGCGCGGCGCCCACAGCAATGGCGACCTGTCGCCGAACAGCACCACCAGCGGACAGCCCATGGCCGCGGCCAGATGGGCAGGACCGGTGTCCACCGAAATCATGCTGTGGGCGATCTGCAGCAACGCCTTGAGACGACCCAGCGGCAGCGCCGCCGCAACGGCCCGGGACGACGATGGGCCGATCGCCGCCAGGATCGTCTGGAGATAGCCGCCCTCGGCGGCCGAGCCGCACAAAAGTATCTGTGCCTGCGGCATGCGGCCACTGATGGCACGCACCAGTTCGGCCCAGCGCTCGACCGGCCATGACTTGCTGTCGTCAGCCGCCCGGCGCACGCCATTCCAGCGCACGGTGCGCTTGTTGGCCGGCTGCAGCAGCACGAGCGGGCGCCCGTCCATGCCCTGCGCACGCAGCCATGCATCGAGGTCAGCACGCTCGGTCGGAGTCACGCGCAGCTGCGGCGCGGCCGACGACGCTGCCACTGGCAAGCATGTCTTGCGGAATGCGGCGGGGGTGGTGTCCCCGAACCGCAACAGCCAGTCCACCCAATGCTCGCCTTCGCGCAACGGCGTGTCCTGGATGAACGTGCAGCGTTCGGCCGGCACGCCGGCCAGGGCCAGCATGGGCCGGATCTTGGTCTGCGTGCGCGGCGCCGGCTCACAGATGTAGAACGGCGACAACCGCCGCTGCCGCAGGAGCAGCGCCGCGCGCCAGCGCTGCGGGTGCATCCACAACGGGCCATGCTGGGTACGCAAGGAAATATGCCCCGCCACCTCGGGTTGCGCCGAGTAGAGCACGGAAGGCCAGTCCCCCAGCGCCAGCAGCTGGCATGGCTGACCGAAGCGGTGATGCAGCTTCTGCAGCAAGGGCTGCAGCAACACGGTATCGCCGAGGCGACCGAAGCGGATGACGACCGGGCTATGGGTGTTGTGCATGACTGCAGGAAACGCCGCAAACCGCCATCAGGTTGACACCTCGCCCATCCCGTGCAGCGGGACGATCCTCATCCACCGGCACCAGCACGCCGACCAGGTCCGCAGCACGCGGTCACGGCCCCTCGTCGCCCCGGCGTTCCCGTTCGGCGCCGGGCTCGGCATCCGCCTCGAACAACCGCTGCAGGTCGGACAACGCGTCGCGCGTGCTCTGCAGCAGCTTGGCCTCGTCGTCGTAGACCAGCGACTGCTGCTTCAGCAGTTCCTCGTCGTGGCGGCGGAAACGCTCGACCCGGTCGGCGGCCAGCGCCGGCGACAACCCCAGCGCCTGCAGCGTCATGCGGGTCATCTTGAGGCTGGAGTGGAACGTCTCGCGCACCGGCTCGTCCACGCCCATGTCCATCAGGCGGAACACATGCTGGCGGTTGCGCGCGCGGGCGACGATCTTCAGGTGCGGGTAGTGCCGCTTCACCAGCCGCGCCGTGCGCAGGTTCGCTTCCGGATCGTCGGTGGCCAGCACGAACACCTCGGCCTTGTCGGCCTGCGCGGCGCGCAGCAATTCCGGTCGGGCCGGGTCGCCGAAGAACAGGTTGACGTTGCCGAAACGGCGCGAAAAATCCACCTGCTCCACCGAATGCTCCAATGCCACGAACGCGATGCCCTGCGCCCGCAGCACGCGGGCGATGATCTGCCCGACCCGGCCGAAGCCGGCGATGATCACCCGCGGCGTGCCGGCATCGATCGCATCGAACTCGCGCGTCGGCTTGCCCGGTTTCCGATCCAGCAGCTTCGCCGCCAGCACCACCAGCAGCGGCGTCAGCGCCATCGACAGGCTGATCGCCAGCACCAGTGCGTCGCGCTGGACGAAATCGATCAGCTGCCGGTCCGCCGCCAGCCGCAGCAGCACGAACGCGAACTCGCCGCCGCAGGCCAGCAGCGCCACCAGGCGCAGCGTGTCGGAGCGGTTGAGGCCGCCCAGCAGCCGCGCCAGCGGCCACAGCAAAACCCCTTTCAGCAGCAACAGACCCAGCACCAGGCCGAGCACCGGCAACGGCCGATGCAGCAGCAGGGACAGGTCCATCGACATGCCGACGCTGATGAAGAACAGCCCCAGCAGCAGGCCCTTGAACGGCTCGATATGCGATTCCATTTCGTGCCGGTATTCCGAATCGGCCAGCAGCACGCCCGCCAGAAACGCGCCCAGCGTGGCCGAGACCCCGGCCCGTTCCATCACCCACGCCGTGCCCATCACCACCAGCAGCGCGGTCGCCGTGGAAACTTCCACCGCATCGGCGCGCGCCACGAAACGGAACACCGGCC
>JAGWMU010000062.1 GCA_028873095.1 Pseudomonadota bacterium
GTGGACACGCACATCTTCCGCGTCGCCAACCGCACCGGCCTGGCGCCGGGCAAGGACGTGCGCGCGGTCGAGGACAAGCTGCTCAAGCTGATCCCGGCCGAGTTCAGGCAGGACGCCCACCACTGGCTGATCCTGCACGGCCGCTACGTGTGCAAGGCGCGCAAGCCGGACTGCCCGCGCTGCGTGATCCGCGACCTGTGCCGGTTCAGGGACAAGACCGTCGACAGCTGATCGGCGCCACCCGGCCAACAAATCATTTGCACCAAAGCAAAGCATTGTCCATGATGGTGCAATGAACGAGCAGGCATGGCATGACTGGGCGGGGCAGATGGCGACGGGACTGGCCGTGGTCGATGCCGGCCTGTGCCTGCAATGGATCAACCCGGCGATGGCCGAGTGGCTGGAGCTCGGCCCCCGCAGCGCGGTCGGCTATCCGCTGGGTTTGCTGCTGGGCGATCCGCAAGGCATCACCCAGGCCGAGCGGGTATTGCGGGAGCAGCAGCCGATGCAGTGGCGCGGAGTTCCGCTGGTGGCGATCGGCGGCCGCACCACGATGGTGGACATCGCGGTGCAGCCGCTCGCCGCCGGCCTGCTGCTGGAAGTGCATGCACTGGCCGCGGCCCGTTCGGAGGACTCGCCGCTGTCGGCCACCCTGCGCGGTTTTGCGCACGAGGTGAAGAATCCGCTGGCCGGCCTGCGTGGCGCGGCGCAGTTGCTGCAGCGGCGGGTCGAGAACGAGGACCTGCAGGCGTTGGCCGGACTGATCATCGACGAGGCGGATCGGCTCGCCACGCTGGCGAACCGACTGCTGCATCATGACGGCGCGCCCCAGCTCGGCCCGGTGAACATCCACCAGTTGCTGGAACGGCTCACCGACCTGCTGCTGGCCGAACCGGCGCCGCCGCATATGCGCCACGACTACGACCCCAGCGTGCCGGACCTGCAGGGCGACGCCGACCGGCTGCAGCAGGTGTTGCTCAATCTGGCGCGCAACGCGCTGCAGGCCGGTGCGCGCACCCTGACCCTGCGCACGCGGGTCGAGCATGCCGTGCGCCTGGGCGAACGGATGCTGCGCACGGCGTTGCGGCTGGACGTGATCGACGACGGTGCCGGCGTGCCGGCGCATCTGCGCGACACCTTGTTCGAGCCGCTGGTGTCCGGCCGCGCCGACGGCACCGGCCTCGGCCTGGCGCTGTCGCGCGAGATCGCGCACGAGCATGGCGGCGAACTGCGTTACGCCTGCCGCAGCGGCGAGACCGTGTTCTCGCTGTACCTGCCGTTGGAGCGAACCCATGGCTGATCGGGATATCCGCGCCGAAATCTGGATCGTCGACGACGACCGCGGCGTGCGTTTCGTGCTGGCCGAGGCCTTGCGCGACGCCGGCCTGACGGTGCGCGAATTCGGCGATGCGGCCAGCACCCGCGCGGCACTGGCCGGTGCGCGGCCGGCACTGCTGGTCACCGACGTGCGCATGCCGGGCGAGGATGGCCTGGACCTGCTGCGCGAACTGCAGGCCAAGGAGATCGGCCCGGTGATCGTGATGAGCGCGTACACCGACGTCGCCACCACCGCGGCGGCGTACCGCGCCGGCGCGGTGGATTACCTGGCCAAGCCGTTCGATCTCGACAAGGCGGTCACCGCGATACGGCGTGCGCTGGCCAGCGTGGCGCTGCCGGCCATGGCGGGCGCGGACACGGTGGCGCCGAACCACGCCCTGCTCGGCGACAGCGTGCCGATGCGCGAAGTGTTCCGCCTGATCGGACGGGTCGCCGCCAGCGATCTGAACGTGCTGATCACCGGCGAAACCGGTACCGGCAAGGAACTGGTGGCGCGCGCACTGCACGAGGAAAGCGCGCGGCGCGACAAGCCCTTCGTGGCGCTGAACACCGCGGCGATCCCCAGCGAGCTGCTGGAGAGCGAGCTGTTCGGGCACGAGGCCGGCGCCTTCACCGGCGCCACCCGCCGCGCGGCCGGGCGCTTCGAGCAGGCCGAGGGCGGCACGCTGTTTCTCGACGAGATCGGCGACATGCCGCTGGCGCTGCAGACGCGGCTGCTGCGCGTGCTGGCCGGCGGCGAGTTCTATCGGGTCGGTGGCCGCGAACTGATCCGCTGCAACGTGCGCATCGTCGCCGCCACGCACCAGGACCTGGCCGCGCGCGTCGCGGCCGGACTGTTCCGGGCAGATCTGATGCACCGGCTCGACGTGGTGCGGATCGAGCTGCCGCCCCTGCGCATGCGCCGCAGCGACATTCCGCTGCTGGCGCAGCACTTCCTCGCGGCCACGGCACGGCAGCTGAAGCTGCCGCCCAAGCGCTTCTCGCGCGCGGCGCTGAAGCTGGTCGCGCAGGGCGAGTTTCCCGGCAACGTGCGCGAGCTGGAAAACCTGTGCCGGCGGCTGGTGGTGATCGCGCCCGGCGCCGAAATCCTGCCGTCGGATCTGGGCAGCGTCTCGGGCGCGCCGGTCGGCGGCGAATGGACCGACGCCCTGCGCGAATGGGCGACGGCGGCGCTGCAACATGGCGAAGAGGACATCCATGCGCGCGCCCGCGAGGCACTGGACCAGACCCTGCTGCAGGCGGCGCTGCAAGCCAATGACGGCCATCGCCAGCATGCCGCGCAGGCGCTGGGCGTGGGCCGCAACACGCTGACCCGCAAGCTCGGCGCATCACGCACGCGGCGGCGCTGATCGCCGTGCCGGCGCGCATCCTGCGCGCGTACGCTGTCAGCACCGAGCCGCCCGGTACCGTGCGAGGCCGATGTCCCCGGCCGTCATCCGCCGGCCCGCCTCCTTCGTCGCCCGGGACGGCGGCAGCTCCTCCACTCCACGCAAGGAAATCCTATGCAACTGGGCATGATCGGACTCGGCAAGATGGGCGCGAACATGGCGCAACGGCTGCTCGAGGGCGGCCACAAGGTCATCGGCTTCGACCTGAATGCGGATGCGCGCGCGGGCTTCGAAAGCAAGGGCGGGACAGCGGCCGACTCGCTGCGGACGCTGGTCGAGGCGCTGCCGGCGCCGCGCGTGCTGTGGATGATGGTGCCGTCCGGCCAGATCACCGACGACACCCTGGACGCCCTGCTGCCGCTGCTGGCCGAAGGCGACAGCGTGATCGACGGCGGCAACTCGAACTACAAGGATACGCTGCGCCGGGCGCGGACCTGCGCCGGCAAGGGCCTGAACTATGTCGACTGCGGCACCAGCGGCGGCGTGTGGGGCCTGGCCGAGGGCTACAGCATGATGATCGGCGGCGACGAGGCGGTGATCGGCACGCTGACGCCGATCTTCCGGACGCTGGCGCCGGGCAAGGACAAGGGCTGGGGCCGGGTCGGCCCGGTCGGCGCAGGCCACTTCACCAAGATGGTCCACAACGGCATCGAATACGGCCTGATGCAGGCGTATGCCGAAGGCTTCTCGATACTGCAGCACAAAAAGGAGTTCGGCCTGGACCTGCACCAGATCGGCGAGATCTGGCGCTACGGCAGCGTGGTGCGCTCATGGCTGCTGGAGCTGACCACCGATGCGCTGGGCAAGAACCCGACAATGGAAGGCATCGCGCCCTACGTGGTCGATTCCGGCGAAGGCCGCTGGACCGTCGACGCCGCGCTCGAACTCAGCGTGCCGGCCCCGGTGATCGCGCTGGCCCTGATGGAACGCTTCCGCTCGCGCGACGCCGATTCGTTCTCCGACAAGCTGCTGGCCTCGATGCGCAACGAATTCGGCGGGCATGCGATCAAGAAGGAATAGCCAGGCACCGCCGGCGCGATTCCCCGCCACCGATCACCGTAGGAGCGCACCCTGTGCGCGAATGCTTTTCCGGCAGGCGCAGCAAGAGTATTCGCGCACAGGGTGCGCTCCTACGGAACGGCGGGTAGCGCGTTTCGCGCACAGGGTGCGCTCCTACTGCGCTTCGGCGTGTTGTGGCACGGGGCCGCCCGTGGCCGGTGCGCTTGCCGGCAGCTCCTCCAGCATCTGCTTCGCCAGCGGCTGGTAGCCGCCGGCAAAGTGATGGTCGCCCTGCTTGGCATGCAGGCTGACCCACGACGGCAGGCCGGGCATGGTGCACAGGCTGTCATCGGTTTCCTGCAGGCCGTAGTAGCAGACGGTGGGCGGCTGGTCGTTCAGCGCCTGCAGCGGCGGCAGCGCGTCGTAGTGCGGCACCTTGTTGAACTTCTCCAGCACGGTCTTGACGAAGGCCTTGATCCGCCCCTGGGCGATCATGTAGCCCTCGAACTGGATTTCGAAGCTGGCGTCGCGGCTGGGCGAGAGCAGCACCAGCTGGGCGATGCGCGCGCGGTTGGCCGGACTGAGCTTGTCGATGATGGTGGGCAGCACGTCGGCGCCGAACGAGAAGCCCACCAGCCACACGCGCTGCTTGTGCCACCGCTCGAGCTGCCTGGTCATCAGCGCGTCCAGCTGTGCGGCCGCCTCGTCGGGCGAGCGGCTGCGCCAGAAATACTTGAACACGTTGATGCCCAGCACCGGGATGCCGCGGGCGGCGAAGGCGCCGCCCAGCTGCTTGTCGAGGTCGGCCCAGCCGCCGTCGCCGGAATACAGGATGGTCAGCACGTCGCCCTTGCCGGCCGGCGCCTGCACGCCGGCCGCCGGCGGCACGATCACGGTGGACTTTTCCAGGCTGGGTCGTGCGAACGGATTCCACAGCAGGGCCAGTCCCAGCACGCACGCACCTGTTCCAGCCCACATGATCCGCTTTCCCTTTTTCATCGGCGAACCACGCCGGAGAGTCCGCCGGAAATCAGGCTGGCCACGTTGGTCAGGATCATCGGCAGCGCAATGCCGCCGGGAACGGCCATGTAGCGCGCCTCCCATTCCGGGTCGAATTTGTCTTTGTACCGCTGCAGACCGCGGAAATTGTAGAAACGTTCACCGCGGCCGAACACCAGCGCGCCGAAACGGTTCCACAACGGCGCCTGCCGCCGGTTCTGCAATCCGGCCAGCGGCGCCATGCCGAGGTTGAACCAGTGGTAACCCTCGGCCCGCGCCCACTGCATCAGCTCCACGAACAGGTAGTCCATGATCCCCGCCGGGCCATCGGGCAGGAAGCGCATCAGGTCCACCGAGGCTTCCTGCATGGTGTCGCTGAGAAAAAGATTGGCGAACGCCACCAGCCGATCCTCCTGCCACACCACCGCCATCGGCGTGCGCGCCAGGTAGCGCGGGTCGAACGCGCCCAGCGAAAAGCGCTTCTCGCGCACATGCTTGTCGCGCAGCCAGGCGTCGGAGATCTGTTTCAGTCGCGGCAGCAGCGGCACCACCGCGTCGGCCGACACGATCTCCAGCCGCAAGCCTTCGCGCGTCAGCTTGTTCACCGTATTGCGCAGCACTTTCTTCGACTTGCCGTCGAGGTTGAACGTGGCCAGCCGCACCCGCGCCTCCTCGCCGATCTTCAGCGGGTTCATGCCCACTTCCAGGTACAGGTCCAGGTTGGCCGGACTGACCTGGTAGAACACCGGCCAGCCGCCGGCGTGTTCGCACTGTTCGAGGAACGTCCACACCAGCTCGCGCCGGGCGGCATCGTCCGTGCCGACCGGATCGCCCATGGTCACCCAGCTGCGGCCGGCGATGTCGTACATCACGAACGCCTTGTGCGCGGGATCGAACAGCAACGTCTTGTCCGCCATCAGCGCCAGGTGCGCCTGGGTGCAGGGGTTGTGCTTGATCAGGGGCAGCGCCTGCGCCAGCTCGGTCTCGCTGGGCGGCTCGCGATGCAGCCGGACCGGGCGGATCAGGCTGGCCACGGCGAACAGCATGCCGGCCGCCGCGGCCGCCACCAGGGCGCGCAGCGCACGCGGCGCCCCACCCTGGCGGAAAGTGAATTCCCACCACAGGCTGCTGCTGTAATCGACATGCTTGTAGCTGAACATCACCAGCCAGCTCGCGCAGCCCAGCACCGCCACGATCGCCAGGATCCAGCCCAGCGAGAAGGTGGTGCTGAACAGCGACGCGCGCCGATAGAACAGCCGGTGCGCCGGCGCCAGCGCCATCGCCAGCAGGGTGAGCAGGGTCGCCTCCTCGTAGTCGATGCCTTTCAGCAGCGAAAACACCGCGCCCGCCACCAGCAGCACCAGGGTCAGCACGTATGCCGCATCCAGCCGGCGCTGCAGCCCGCGGGCGAGGATCAGCAGCAGCATGCCGATCACGCTGGCCAGCAGATGCGAGACTTCCAGCACCGACAGCGGCAGCACGTCGCGCAGGATCGCCATGCGGTCGGGCAACGCACGGGTCGCTCCGGAAAACAGCAGCACCGCGCCGGAGACCATGGTCAGGCCCGCGAAGAACGAGGGCAGCAGGCCGGTGAACCACGGCGCCAGCAGCGATTTCCGGCGCAGTCCGCGCGCCTCGCGCTGCAGTACCAGCACCGTCGCCGTGCACAGCGGAAGCAGGTAGTAGATGACCCTGAACGCCGCCAGCGCGCCCAGGATCGGCGCCGTCAACGCCTGGTTGCCGGTGGCGCCGAAGCTGGCGAGCATCACCGCCTCGAACACGCCGACGCCGCCGGGCACGTGGCTGATCAACCCGATGATCTGGGCGATCACGAAGATCGCCAGGAAATGCCCGAAACCATGGTTGAGCTTGTCGGGCATCAGCACATACAGCACGGCCGCCGCCAGGCCCCAGTCCAGCACGCCGAGCAGGATCTGCTGCAGGCCGGTCCGCGTCGAAGGCATGGTCACGCACCAGCGCCAGATCCGCACCGGGCGACGGATCTGGCCGCCGGCCAGCCACGCCAGCGGAATCAACGTCAGCAGCACGCCCAGCGGCAGGCCGAATGCCGCCAGCGGGAGATTGGCCGGCAACGGCACCCACAGCAGGGTCACCCCGGTCAGCGCCAGCAGCCCCAGCCAGAAACTGGTGGTGCAGAACAGCACCACCCGCGCCACCTCGCCGGTGGACAGGCCGTTCTGGATGTAGAAGCGGTAACGGATCGAACCGGACACCAGCAGCGACATGCCCACCGCATTGCTGAAGGCATAGCTGATGAACGAGATCATGCCGACCCGGCGCCACGACAGCTTGCGGCCGATCGAAACCAGCGCGAAACGGTCGTACAGCGTCATCACCACATAGCCCAGCGCGGTGAACAGCGCCGCCAGCAGCAGGCGGCCGTGCGACAGGCTCTGCACGTAGCGCCTGACCTGGTGGTAGTCCACCTCCCGGGCCAGCAGATGCAGGGCCCACAGCGCCAGGCACAGCATGCCCAGCGACAGCAGCGGCCCGGCCAGCCGACGCACCACCACCATGTGCTGATTCGGTGAGACGAGGGCATCCTCGCCACTCCGCACTAGCTCGACCTTTTCCTGCTCCACGCGACGTCCAGCTCCCCTGAAGACCGCCTAGTGTAGAGCCTCGACCGAATCGGGCGATGAACGGAACGCTACAGTCGCCCGGGCGATGCCGACGCATCGCCGCAAGATCAGCGGCTTGCGTGACGCGCGCTCAGACATTCGCGGCAGCCTGCCCCAGCCGGGCCACCCAGCGGTACAGCAATGCCATCAGCAGGGCGAACGCGGCGCCGCCGATCCAGCGTGCCGGGCCGCCGGCGAACACGTCGCCGACCAGGGCCAGCGGATAGTCCTTGCCGGTAAACGCCACGAAGGCGGCGATCACCACGCCGAGCAGGCCCTCGCCCACGATCATGCCGGAGGCCAGCAACACGCCGAGCTGCTTGGTCGCCTCGGGATTCTTGGCTTCGCGATCGGCGCGGCGGTCGAACCACCAGCCGGCGACGGCGCCGACCACCACCATCAGCGTGCTCTGGGTCGGCAGGTAGATGCCCAGGCCCACCGCCAGCGGCGACAGGTGCGCAAACCTGGTCTTGCGGCGCAGCACCTCGTCGACGACGATCATCACCACGCCGATCGCCGCGCCGATCTCGATCAGGCTCCAGTCGATGTTGTTCTTGATCACGCCCTGCGCCAGCGCCGAGATCAACCCGGCCTGCGGTGCCGGCAGCGCGTTGGGGCGCACCGGGCCGGGCGCGCCGACGAAGCCGTAGGCATGGTTGAGCAGGTCGAGGATCGGCGGAATGATCGCCGCGCCGGCCAGCACGCCGATCACCAGCGCCCACTGCTGCCTGGCCGGCGTGGCGTCGACCAACTGCCCGGTTTTCAGGTCCTGCAGGTTGTTGTTGGCGATCGCCGCGGCGGCGAACACGATCGAGGTGATGAACAGCGCAAACGCCACCAGCGCATTCTCGCTGCTCGCCGGCAACTGCGCGCGCAGGCCCACCACCAGCAGCAGCGCGGCGCTGATCACCACGATGATGCCGATGCCGGACAGCGGGCTGTTGGAGGAGCCGATCAGGCCGGCCATGTAGCCGCACACGGCGGACACGAAGAAGCTCATCAGCACCACGAAGATCAGCCCGGCCGCGACCAGCACCACCACGTACCCGCCCAGCCCGTTGCCGGCCGAGGTGGCGAAGTTCGCGATCAGCCAGCCGATCGGCAGCAGGCACACCAGCGAGATCAGGCCGACCTGGCCGATCGGGATGTCCTGCTCGGTACGCGGCAGCAGCGCCGCGTTGCCGGCGCCGCGCGCGCGCGAGGCGGCCATCGCCGAAGTCAGGCCGGTGACCACCGGCTTGACCAGCTTGGCCAGCGTCCAGATCGCCGCCGCGCCGATGGTGCCGGCGCCGACGAACCGCACCTTGTGGCTCCAGGTGGCGTTGGCCAGGTCGGCGATCGAACCGGCCATCGGCATCATCGCGGAGAAGTGCGGCACGCCCCAGCCCCAGCCGATCAGCGCACCCACCAGCATCGCGATGCCCACCCACAGTCCCACCAGATGACCGATGCCGAACAGCGCGAAGGAAAGGAAGAAGTCGAACCCGGTGACCCCGCCCTGGCTGCCGCCGACGCGGAAGTACTGCACCACATCGCCGGCGAACACCCGCGTGGCCACCACCACCGCGAACACGCCCGACACGATCGACCCCCACAGCACCGCCAGCAGGCCGGCCCGGTTGGAGGCGACGGCCGCCTCGGCGCTGACGCCTTCGCTGGCGCCGGCGCCCACCTTGAGCACCTCGGCGCAGGCCACGCCTTCCGGATACGGCAGGTCGGAGTTGGTCACCAGCGCGCGGCGCAGCGGGATCGAATACATCACGCCCAGGATGCCACCCAGCGCGCAGATCGCGAACGAAGTCCAGTAGTTGAAGCCGGTCCACCAGCCGATCAGGATCAGCCCCGGCAGCACGAAGATGATCGACGACAAGGTGCCGGCCGCCGAGGCGACCGTCTGCACGATGTTGTTCTCCTGCATCGTGGCGCCCTTGAAATAGCGCAGCACCGCCATCGAGATCACCGCCGCCGGGATCGAGGTGGCGAAGGTGAGGCCGGCCTTGAGCCCGAAAAACACGTTGGCCGCGGTGAACACCAGGGTGATCGCGATACCGATGATCAGGCCACGGATGGTCAGTTCGGCGCGCTGCGGCGCGCTGGATGTTGGTGCACTCACTAATCGCCCTCCCCCAAATGGATGCTGTGCGCAAGATAGCGGGATTGGCGGCGGATGGATATTGCTGGAACGTCCGGCGGTCGCGGTGGCGGCTGTTGCAGGAACGCACAGGGTGCGCTCCTGCGCGGGCCGGGCCGCCGACGCGTAGAATGTCCGGCTGTTGTCCCGAGGCGCAGCGCATGGCACCCAACGCCACCATCTACAAGGTCGAACTGCAGATCAGCGACATGGACCGGCACTACTACGCCACCCATGCGCTGACCCTGGCGCGGCACCCGTCGGAAACCGAGGAGCGGCTGATCGTGCGGCTGCTGGCGTTCGCGCTGCACGCGCAGGACCGGCTGGAATTCGGCAAGGGCATCGGCGACGAGGACGAGCCGGCACTGTGGCGCAAGGCGTACACCGACGAGATCGAACTGTGGATCGAGGTCGGCCAGCCCGACGAATCCCGCATCCGCAAGGCCTGCGGCCGTTCGCGCCAGGTGGTGGTGATCAGCTACGGCGGCCATGCCGCTGAGCTCTGGTGGCAGAAGGTCGGCGCCGCGCTGGGCCGCCACCGCAACCTCACCGTGCTCGACATCCCCGCCGCCACCGTGGCCGGACTGGTCGCGTTGCTGCAGCGTGGCATGCGCCTGCAATGCCTGATCCAGGACGGCCAGCTGCAAGTGATGAACGATGCCGATGCGGTCGCGGTCGATCCGCTGCGGCGCATGGCGGTCGCCGAGACGGCGGGCTGAGCATGGCCGCCGATCGCCCGCAGCGTCCGCTGGCGCGCAACTTGCGCGCCGTTGCGCAAAACCGACCATGAACCCCCGTCTCGAACCACTCTTCCGGAGTCATCCCATGCGCTGGTTGCCGTCCCTGCTTGTCCTGCTCGCCCTGGCCGCCTGCACCGCCACTCCGCCGGCGCATGCCGGCGGCCGCGTGGACAAGCTCGGCGTGATCGACCGGCAGGTCGGCACCGGCGTGGAGGCGCAGCCCGGCATGAAGGTGACCGTGCAGTACACCGGCTGGCTGTACGACGAAAACGCCCGCGACAAGCACGGCACGAAGTTCGACAGCTCGCGCGATCACGGCCAGCCGTTCTCCTTCGTGCTGGGCGCGGGCAATGTGATCGCCGGCTGGGACCAGGGCGTGGCCGGCATGCGCGTGGGCGGCAGGCGCACCTTGCTGATCCCCGCGGCGCTCGGCTACGGCGCGGAGGGCGCCGGCGACGACATCCCGCCCAATGCCTCGCTGGTGTTCGACGTGGAACTGCTGGACGCCAGCGCGCCCTGAAGCCCGCCCGCCGCGTGAACGCGCAGGAACGTACCCTGTGTGCGAACGCTCTTCGCGGGCAGACGGATATTCCGTCAAGAGCATTCGCGCACAGGGTGCGCTCCTACGCCCCCGCGCCCCGACCCGTAGGAGCCCACCCTGTGGGCGAACGCTTTTCGCCGCAGGCCGGCAAGGGCATCGCGCACAGGGTGCGCTCCTACGCCCCCGCGCCCCGACCGTAGGAGCCCACCCTGTGGGCGAATGCTTTTCGCCGCAGACCGGCAAGGGCATCGCGCACAGGGTGCGCTCCTACGGGCGGGCGGGTGCAGGGACGAGTTGACGCACTTCCCCGCCGGTCAGGTGGCGCCACTGGCCCTTCGCCAGATCGCCGAGCTGCAGCGGCCCGATGGCAACGCGGATCAAGCGCAGCACATCGAAGCCCAGCGCCGCCAGCAGGCGGCGGATGTGCCGGTTGCGCCCTTCGTCCAGCACCACTTCGAGCCACGCATTCTTCGTTCCGGCGCGCAACAGGGTCGCCCGCTTCGCTTTCAGCAGATCGCCCGCATCGACGATGCCGGCATGCATCGCCGCCAGTGCCGCCGCATCCGGCCGGCCGGCGACCTGCACGTGATAGGTCTTGTCCAGATGCATCGCCGGATCGGTGATGCCGGCGGCCCATGCCGTGTCGTTGCTGAGCAGCAGCAGGCCCTCGCTGGCCTTGTCCAGCCGGCCTACTGGTCCCAGCCAGGGCAACCCGGCGGCCGACAGCGCGGTATAGACCGTGGCGCGGCCGTGCTCGTCGGCGGCACTGACGACGAGTCCGCGCGGCTTGTTGAACATGACGTGGCAACGCTCCACCGCTTGCAGCGGCTGGCCATCGAGCGCGATCTGCCGGCCGTCGATCGATGCCGGGCGATCGGGATCGTGCACGACGCGTCCAGCCAGGCTCACCCGGCCTTCGCGGATCCACTGCTCGGCCTGACTGCGCGAGCAGACGCCCAGCTTGGACAGCACTCTTGCCAGGCCGTGTCTCGGCGCATGGGTCGGCACGGCATGTCGGGAAGGACGGGAAGGACGGGAAGTTGGGCGCGACATCGATCCAGCCTACAAGGCCGTGCCATGGAACGACAAGGATCGATGGCCCACCGACATGAAAAAACCCGGCTTGCGCCGGGTTTTTTCGTCACGCCTTCAACCAGGTTCGATTACTGCTGAACCTGCAGCTCCGTGCGGCGGTTCTGCGCGCGACCGGCATCGGTGGCGTTGTTGCCGATCGGATCGCTCTCGCCGTGACCGATCGGGCCTTCCAGGCGGCTCGCGTCGATACCGTGGCTGGTCAGATAGTTGTAGACGATCGCGGCACGGCGCTCGGACAACTTCTGGTTGTAGGCCTCGGTGCCTTTCGAGTCGGTGTAACCGGCCACCGTCACATGCACCTGCGGATAGCGCTGCAGGGTATCGACGGCCTGGCTCAGCACCGAGAGCGAATCCGCGGTCGGTTCGGCCAGCGACTTGGAAATGTCCGTCTCGCCCTTGCGCGGACGATCGAACTTGAAGTTCACGCCGCGCAGGTCGATCACGACTTTCAGCGGGCAGCCATCGGGACCGACGATCGTGCCGGCGGGCGTATTCGGGCACTTGTCGTTGCAGTCGTTCACGCCATCATGGTCGCTGTCCATGGTCGAGCAGTCCACCGGTGCCGGCGCCGGGGCAGCTGCCGGGGCCGGGGCCGCCGCAGCAGCAGCAGCGCCGAAACGCGAGACCACGCTCAAGCCCAGGAACCAGTCGCCATAACCGCTCTGGCTGCGCTGGGTGCGGTCATCCCAGTCGTAGCGATAGCCGCCTTCCACCCGGACGTCCGAGCTGTCGGTGATGGTCTTGGAGAGACCGACACCGACCTCGGCCGCCGGCGACCAGCCGACCGCGGTGTTGCTGTGGTGCTCGCTGCCCATCACCCCGCCCAGCAGGTACGGGCGCAAGACATTCCAGTCCCGGAAATAATAACGTCCCGTCACGCCGACATTGTTGTTGGCCCACGACTGATTGCCCTGTCCGCCACCGGCCGCCGCGCCATTGTCGCGCTCCCGCTTGGTGCGGTCGACGAACGCATCGATCGACATGTTCGGCGAGATGAACTTGCCGAAACCCAGTCCGTAATAGAACTGCCGGCTGTTGGTATTGCGGTCCGTGTCGTTGTAATAACCGCCGACGGTCGGTGCGATGTACCAGCGCCCGTCATAACTGGAAACGCTCGAGGTGTCACTGCTGGCGGAACTGGCCGGAGCAGATGTGCCCTGGGCATGAACGGCACCGACGCCGCCCAAGGCCAGCGCAATGAGAAAATATAAGCCCTTATGTTTCATCAGGTGTCTCCTCGATTATTAGGTTTTTTGCGTCCGTTCGGTCTCAACCGAAAATCGCGTGTCACGAATCCCGTGCGCCATCAAAGGGTAGATCCCTCCCTCATTTGCCGTACGTAACGCGGATCGACGGCAATTGTATCAAATTTGTTAAGACGTTCTCGTCCGGGATGGGACCATCCACCAGCCCGGTGAGGCTTCGTTCAGGAAACCGTCGCTGCTGGGCACGCTTCCCCAGGCTGCCAGCGGCTGATTCACGTACCGGCCTGATCCGCCACTCATCCCGTCTTCACAACGTGAAGAGCCCGAGAAATTCGTGCAGTGGCATGGCATCGATCCCGGCAGGGTCAATCGTCACTGCAAGTATCGCCTTGACCCGGTGTGTCGGCAAATGACCACGCATGGCTGCCTCGAACTTCCTCAGCAAGACCGGAATGCCCTCGGCTCGGCGCCTGCGGTGACCGATCGGATAATCGACGGAAACCTTCTGCGTGCTCGTTCCATCCTTGAAGAACACCTGCACCGAGTTGCCGATGTAGCGCTTCGCAGGGTCGAAGTAGTCCCTGGTGAACTGCGGGTTCTCGCTGACCGTCATCTTGTCGCGCAGCGCGTCGATGCGCGGGTCGGCGGCGACCGCGTCGCCGTAGTCGGAGGCGTCGAGGCGGCCGAAGATCAGCGGCACCGCCACCATGTACTGGAGGCAGTGGTCGCGGTCGGCGTAGTTCGCCAGCGGGCCGATCTTGTCGATGATGCGGCAGCCCGCTTCCTGGGTCTCGATCACCACCTTCTTCACCTGGTCGAGCCTGTCGGCGACCTGCGGATGCAGTTGCATGGCGCATTCCACCGCGGTCTGCGCATGGAACTCGGCCGGGTAGCTGATCTTGAACAGCACGTTCTCCATCACGTAGCTGCCGAACGGGCGCTCGAACTCGAACGGCTTGCCCTTGAAGGCCGCGTCGTAATAGCCCCAGGTCTTCGCCGTGAGCGCAGAGGGATAGCCCGCCACGCCGCGGTACACCGCGTTGATGGCGTGGATGACGGCGCGGCGGCAGGCATCGCCGGCGGCCCAGCTCTTGCGTGGACCGGTATTGGGAGCGTGGCGGTAGGTGCGCAGCGAACCGTTGTCGATCCAGCTGTGCGAGACGGCAGTGACGATCTGCTCCTTGTTGCCGCCGAGCATGGCGGTAGCCACCGCGGTGGAAGCCAGACGCACCAGGATCACGTGGTCCTGGCCGACGCGGTTGAAGCTGTTCCTCAGCGCGTAGCAGCCCTGGATCTCGTGCGCCTTGATCGCCCAGCCCAGCACGTCGCGCACGGTCGGCGGCGGGCCGCCCTCGCGTCCGGCCCGGCGGCCGAGATAGTCGGCCACGGCGAGAATGGCGCCGAGGTTGTCGGAGGGATGGCCCCACTCGGCCGCCAGCCAGGTGTCGTTGAAATCCAGCCAGCGGATCTGCGTGCCGATGGCGAACGCGGCCTGCGCCGGGTCCAGCTCGTGGCTGGTGCCCGGGACGCGCGCGCCACCCGGCAGGGTGGCGCCCGGCACGACCGGACCCAGGTGCTTGACGCATTCCGGGAACTTCATCGCCATCATCGCCGTGGCCAGCGAGTCCAGCAGCACGTAGCGCGCGGTGTCGTAAGCCTCGGCCGAGTCGATGGCGTAGTCGATCACATAGTCGGCGATGTCGACCAGCGGCTGGTCGGGATCCGGGCGCTTGGCGGAACGGATGTCGTGCGCGTTCATGGGGCTCGTCTCCTGGCAACGGGAAAACCGCCGTAGTGCCGGCATGGCTCAACCCTATCGCTTGACGCTCACCTTGTCGAAGCTGCCTGACGACCTCGCCGTAGCGGAAGCGAGCCGGCCCCGCCCTTGCGGGCTTATTCCACGGGCACGCGCACCCAGCCTTCCATCAGCACGCGCGCGCTGCGGCTCATGACGGCCTTGGTGACCGTCCACGCAGCATCGGCCAGTACCGCCTCGGCGCCCACCCGCAGCGTTCCCGATGGATGGCCGAAGCGCACCACCTGGCGCTCGCCGCCACCGGCGGCCAGGTTCACCAGCGTGCCCGGGATGGCCGCGGCGGTGCCGATCGCCACCGCCGCCGTACCCATCATGGCGTGGTGCAGCTTGCCCATCGACATCGCGCGCACCAGCAGGTCGACGTCGCCGGCC